>NZ_JBFAJA010000005.1:0-17026 GCF_040654975.1 Dactylosporangium sp. NPDC050588
CTCCCCTACCCGCCGCTCTTCCTATCGGTGGTGGTCATACACCTGAAGCGGGCCCTGGCCGCGGCCCCCGCGGGCGGGGGCTGACCGGTGCGGGCCCGCCGCCCACCCGGCGGCGGGCCGGCCACTACAGAAAGTACGGTGCGAGCATGGCGCGCGGACAACTGCGGGTGTACCTCGGCGCCGCACCCGGCGTCGGCAAGACCTACAAGATGCTCGAAGAGGGCCACCGCCGGCAGCAGCGCGGCACCGACGTCGTCGTCGGGTTCGTCGAGACCCACGGCCGGCCCTTCACCGAGGCGATGCTCACCGGCCTGCGGGTGATCCCGCGCAGGACGGTGGCCTACCGCGGCGCCGAGTTCACCGAGATGGACCTCGACGCGGTCCTGGCCGCCCGCCCGGAGGTCGCCGTCGTCGACGAGCTCGCCCACACCAACGTCCCGGGCGGCGGGCACGCCAAACGCTTCCAGGACATCGAGACGCTCCTCGACGCCGGCATCACCGTCCTGACCACCGTCAACATCCAGCACCTCGAGTCGCTCAACGACGTCGTCCAGCAGATCACCGGCGTGCCGCAGCGCGAGACCGTCCCCGACGCCGTCGTGCGCCGCGCCGAGCAGATCGAGCTCGTCGACATGACCCCGGAGGCGCTGCGCCGCCGCATGGCGCACGGCAACATCTACCGCCCGGAGAAGGTCGACGCGGCCCTGGGCAACTACTTCCGCGTCGGCAACCTCACCGCCCTGCGCGAGCTGGCCCTGCTGTGGCTCGCCGACAAGGTCGACGACCAGCTCGACCGGTACCGGGCCGAGCACCACATCGACGCCACGTGGGAGGCCCGCGAACGGGTCGTCGTCGCCCTCACCGGCGGCCCGGAGGGCGACACCCTCATCCGGCGGGCGGCCCGGGTCGCCGCCCGCACCAAGGCCGCCGACCTCCTCGCCGTCCACGTCATCCGCGGCGACGGGCTCGCCGGGGCGGACCCCGCGAACCTCGCCCGGCAACGCGTCCTCGTGGAGACCCTCGGCGGCACCTACCACCAGGTCGTCGGCAACGACGTGCCCGCCGCGCTGCTCGACTTCGCCCGCGGCGTCAACGCCACCCAGCTCGTCCTCGGCGCCAGCCGGCGCAACCGCTTCGCGCAGGTGCTCTCCCCCGGCGTCGGGGTGACCACCACCGCCGGGTCGGGCTCGATCGACGTCCACCTGGTCACCCACGAGCAGGCGCGGCGCGGCCGGCTCCGCCACGGCGGCCCCGGCGGGCTCACCCTGCGCCGGCGGCTGGCCGGCGTCGCGCTCGCCGTGCTCGGCCTGCCGCTGCTGACCGTGGGTCTCACCGCGGTCCAGGCGGACATCTCGCTGCCCAGCGACATCCTCGCGTTCCTCATCCTGACCGTCGCCGTCGCCCTCGTCGGCGGCCTGTGGCCGGCGCTGCTCGCCGCCGTCGGCAGCTTCCTGCTGCTCAACTACTACTTCACGCCGCCGCTGCACCGGTTCACCGTCGCCGAGCGCGAGAACCTGTTCGCGCTGCTCGCGTTCGTCCTCGTCGCCACCGCCGTCTCCACCGTCGTCGACCTCGCCGCCAGGCGCACCAGGGAGGCCGCGCAGGCCCGCGCCGAGGCACAGACCCTGTCCACGCTCGCCGGCGGTGTCCTGCACGGCGACCGGCCGCTGCCGGCGCTGCTCGAACGGGTCCGCGAGGCCTTCGGCCTCACCAGCGTCACCCTGCTGCAGCGCCGCACCGGCGAGGACACCGGGCCCGAGCCGCGCGGCGACACCGGCGCGTGGCAGATCGCCGCCACCGTCGGCGGGCAGCCGTGCACGTCGCCGGCCGACGGGCAGTCCGAGGTGCCGATCGACGAGGACCTGTCGCTGGTGCTGCGCGGCCCCATCCTCGCCGCGGCGGACCGGCGCCTGGTCGAGGCATTCGCCGCGCACGCCGCCATCGCGCTGCGCCAGCAGCGGCTGTCGGAGCAGGCCGCCGCGGCCGGGAACCTCGCCGAGGTCGACCGGCTGCGCACCGCGCTGCTGTCCGCGGTCAGCCACGACCTGCGCACCCCGCTCGCCGCCGCCAAGGCCGCCGTCGGCAGCCTCCGCAGCCCCGACGTCGAGTTCTCCGCCGAGGACCGCGAGGAGCTGCTCGCCACCGCCGAGGAGTCCCTGGACAAGCTCAACCGCCTGGTCGAGAACCTCCTCGACATGAGCCGGTTGCAGGCCGGGGCGCTCGGCATGCACCCGCGGGCGATCAGTGTGGGTGATGCGATCCCCCGCAGCATCGACGACCTCGGCGACGCCGCCACCGTCGTGCGGGTCATCGTCCCCGACGAGCTGCCCGAGGTCCACGCCGACCCGGCGCTGCTGGAGCGCATCCTCGTCAACGTCCTCGCCAACGCCCTGCGCCACAGCCCCGCCGACCGGCCGCCGCTGATCACCGTCAGCGAACACGCCGGCCTGGTCGAGGTCCGCGTCGTCGACCACGGGCCCGGCGTGCCCGCCGCCGACCGGGACCGGATCTTCCAGCCGTTCCAGCGCCTCGGCGACCGCGACAACACCACCGGCGTCGGCCTCGGCCTCGCCCTGTCCCGCGGCCTCGCCGAGGCCATGGGCGGCAGCCTCGAACCCGAGAACACCCCCGGCGGCGGGCTCACCATCACCCTCACCCTGCGCACCGCCGAGCTCGACGCGCGCCGCCGGTCCGCGACCCCCGACGAACGGGCCGACCCGGCGCTGCTCGACCGGCTCGACGCGTACGCCCACGACCACCGCACCGGATCGCCGGCGGACCCCGGATCCGCGCGCTGACCTCCGTCAGGGATCAACGGCCGCCGAATGGGTATTCGAGCGCCTCCCCCCGCCGGATCGTCACGCGGACCTCAGGAGGCGACACGTTCATGGTCACGATGTCGACCACGGAGGCGGAAGCGCCGCCCTTCCACGCGCTGTCAGTCACGGACACCCTTGCGGTGGAGCACGTCGAACCGCGCTCCGGCCTGTCGGACAGCGAGGTGGCGGCGCGTCGTGCCACCTACGGTCCGAACCGGCTGGCCGGGTCCCGCAAGGAGTCGTGGTGGCGGGCGTTCGGGCGGCAGTACGCCGACCCGATGCAGATCGTCCTGCTGTGCGCCGGGATCGGCAGCCTGTACCCGCTGCGGCAGCTCGGCACGGGGCTGCTCCTGCTGCTGCTCACCCTCTTCAACGCGGCCCTCGGGATGCGGCAGGAGGGCAAGGCCGCGGCGGCGGTCAGCGCGCTGCAGAAGATGATGATCGTCAAGGCGAAGGTCCGCCGCGACGCGCAGCTGACCGAGGTCGCCGCGGAGGACCTGGTGCCGGGCGACGTGGTGCTGGTCGAGGCCGGTGACCTCGTGCCGGCCGACGGGCGCCTGGTCAGGTCCACCGGCCTCGAGATCGACGAGTCCGCGCTGACCGGTGAGAGCGTCCCGGTCGCCAAGGACGCCGAGTCCTTGGCCGGGACCGAGGCGGCGCTGGGCGACCGGGTCGACATGGTGTACATGAACACGAACGTCACCCGCGGCACCGCCGAGTTCGTGGTCACCGCGACCGGGATGGCGACCGAGGTCGGGCACATCTCCGGGATGCTG
Organism: Dactylosporangium sp. NPDC050588; assembly: GCF_040654975.1. Lineage (NCBI taxonomy): Bacteria > Bacillati > Actinomycetota > Actinomycetes > Micromonosporales > Micromonosporaceae > Dactylosporangium > Dactylosporangium sp. NPDC050588. The sequence goes on from NZ_JBFAJA010000005.1 coordinate 3,596, forward strand.
CAGACGGCCCAGGACGCCGAGACCCCGCTGACCCGCCAGCTGTCGCGGCTGACCAACCAGATCCTCATCGTCGCCGGCGTCGCGCTGGCGCTGTCGATCGCGCTGAACCTGTCCCGCGGCAACCCGTTCAACGTGGTGTTCCTCGCCGCGGTCGCCTTCGCCGTCTCGGCCATCCCGACCGGCCTCCCCGCGGTCGTCACCACGATCCTGTCGATGGGGACCCAGCTGCTCGCCCGGTCCAACGCGATCGTCAAGCGGCTGCGGTCCACCGAGACCCTCGGGTCGACCTCCGCCGTCAACTCCGACAAGACCGGCACGCTGACGTTGAACCAGATGACCGCCGTCGAGCTGGCGATCCCCGGCCGCCGGTACGCCGTGTCGGGCAGCGGCTACGGCATCGAGGGCGACATCCGGCACGCCGCCGGCCAGCCCGACGTGCCGCTGGAGCCGTTCCTGCTGCCGATGGCCCTCGCCGGCGACGCCGTGGTGCGTGACGGCGAGCTGATCGGCGATCCCACCGAGGGTGCGCTGGTCGTGCTCGCCGAGAAGGGCCACGTCGACGTGGTGTCGACGCGGCAGCGGTACCCGCGCCTGGCGGAGGTGCCGTTCGACGCCGCGTACAAGCTGATGGCGACGTTCCACCGGATGACCGACGACGCCGGCACCGACGTGGTGCGCGCCTACGTGAAGGGCGCCCCGGACCAGCTGCTGGCCCGGGCGGCCACGGTGCTCTGGCCCGGCCTGACGCCCAACCCGCTGGACGACGAGCTGCGCGGGCGTTACCTGGCCGAGAACGAGCGGCTCGCCGCGCAGGGCCTGCGGGTCATGGCCACGGCCCGCAAGGACTTCCCCGCGGCCGGCTTCGACCCGCAGGCCGCGCTGCTGGAGACCCTCGACGAGCTGACCCTGCTCGCCCTCGTCGGCATCGTCGACCCGCCCCGCCCGCAGGCGAAGGCCGCGATCGCCACGGCGAAGGCCGCCGGCATGCGGGTCCGCATGATCACCGGCGACCACGCCGTCACCGCCGCCGCCATCGCCGGGCAGCTCGGCATCGAAGGCCGGGCGATCACCGGCGCCGAGTTCGGCGCGATGAGCGACGAGCAGCTGAGCCGCGACATCGACGACATCGGGGTGATCGCCCGGGTGACCCCGGAGCACAAGGTCCGCCTCGTGGAGATCCTGCAGCGCAAGGGCCACATCGTCGCGATGACCGGCGACGGCGTCAACGACGCGCCCGCCCTGAAGCGCGCCGACATCGGCATCGCGATGGGCATCACCGGCACCGAGGTCTCCAAGGAGGCCGCCGCGATGATCCTCACCGACGACGACTTCGCGACCATCGTCAAGGCGGTGGAGATCGGCCGGGCGCTGTACGACAACCTCAAGCGCTACGTCCAGTTCCAGATGGGCGCCCTCATCGGCTTCATCGCCACGTTCCTCGGCGCCAGCATCTTCAACATCGCCGCCGGCGTGCCGTTCCTGCCGCTGCAGACGCTGTGGGTGAACTTCACCACCCAGGTGTTCCAGGCGATCGGCCTCGGCTACGGCAAGCAGGACGCGGACCTCATGCGCCGGCCGCCCCGCCGCTCCGGCGAACCGCTGCTGCCCGGCCGCACCCTGCTCTGGCTCGCCTTCGTCGGGCTGGTGCTGGGCGCGGTCACCCTGGCCGTCATCGCCTGGGCCGGGCCCGCGCACGGGACCGACGTCGCCCGCACCATGGGCCTGACGACGTTCTCGCTGCTCAACCTGGCGTTGTCGGTCACCGTCCGCAGCGACGTGCGCTCGGTGTTCACCCTGGAGACCTTCGACGACCGCCGGTTCCTGGTCACCAGCGGCATGTCGGTCATCGCGACCATCATCGCCACCGAGCTCGGCCTGCTGCAGCGGATGCTGCACACCGTCAGCCTCAACCTGACCCAGTGGCTGGTGTGCGTCGTCGCCGCCCTGTCGGTGATCGTGGTCACGGAGGTCCGCAAGCTGGTGCTGCGGCACCGGCACCCCGTGACGGCCGGTGCCATGACCCCGGCCACGGACACGGCCCCGGACACCGCGGCGGCGGGCTGATCAGCGCTCGTAGCCGGCGGTGCGGCCGGTGCGCCACCACCCGGCGACCTCGACGCGGTGCTCGACGTCGATCTGCCTGTCGTCGATCCGGATGACGGTCCACGAGCGGGGCGCGCCCCGCAGCCGCAGGCTCGTCGCCGTGCCGGCCACCACCTCGACCGGTCCGCGGCCGGCGGGCCGGTCACGGCGGCGGCTGGCGGGCACGTGCGTGTGCCCGGCCAGCACGAGATCGACGCGGGCCGCGGTGGTGGCGCGCAGCAGCGCCGCCCGCCCGGCGATGCGGGCCGGCCCGCGCGTGAACGGCGGATGATGCAGCGCCAGCAGCCGGACCGCGCCGGCGGGGGCGGCGCCGAGGAACGTGGCGACCGCCGCCGACTGCCGGCGCGACACCCGGCCGCTCTTCCACCGCCAGCGGGGCATCGACTGCAGGCCGAGGGCCCGGATGCCCGGCAGGTCCAGCCGCGGGTCGAGCTCGGGTTCGAGCCGGGCGCGGTACCGGTCGAACGGCGCGACGAGCCGGCTGGGGCGCAGCAGCGGCACGTCGTGGTTGCCGGCCACCACGAGCAGCGGCGCCGGGAGCCGGTCGAGAAAGGACCTGGCCTGGACGAACTCGGCGTCCCGGGCCCGCATCGTGCAGTCGCCGGTGACGACCACCAGGTCCGGCGCGACCGCGGCCACGTCGTCGACGAGCGGGTCCACGACCGCCGGCGCGTGCCGCCCGAAGTGCAGGTCCGACAGGTGCGCGACGACCAGCGGCGGGCGCCGCGGCCCGCCGTTCACGACCGCTGGTCCTCGCCGGCGGTGGACGCCGTCCGGCCCCCGCCGGCGGTGAACGCCAACCGCCACAGCCGGCGCCAGTCGACCCGCCGGCGGGGGCGGCGGACCGGCCTGGACCGCGGCACCCGGACCCGCAGCGCACCGGGCTGGATGCGGCACCGCACCGGCGTGGGCAGCAGGACCGGCTCGCCGTCGATGCCGACCGGGACCGACGGTGCGTCCGCCTCGACGACCGCCGCGCCGGCGGTGAGCTGGGTGAGCCGCTCCGACCGGGTGCCGCGCACGAGCATGGCCGCGTCGGCGGCGTTGTTGACGGTGACCGCCAGCACGCCGAGCGCCCCGCCGTCGAGCCGCTCCCGGCGGCCCAGCCCCACGATGTCGTCGCTGGCGTACGGGTTGTTGCTCACCAGGACGGCCTGGGCCCCGGCGACCCTCGTCCCGCCGGTGGACAGCCGCAGTGCGACGCCGCCGCGGCCGGCGAGCAGGTCCGGCAGCATGTCCAGCGCCGTCGCCGCCTTGTCCTGCCGGTAGCCGGGGCTCTGCACCACCTCCGCGTAGGCGCCGAAGGAGGCGTTGTTGACGAACATCCGGTCCCCCGCCCAGCCCACGTCGACCCGGAGCTCGACCCCGTCGGTCAGGGCGTCCAGGCACCGGGCCGGGTCCCTGCGGTCGAGGCCGAGGTCCATCGCGAAGTGGTTGCGCGTGCCGGCGGCGACCACGACGAACGGCAGGTCGTGCTCCACCGCCACCCGGGCCACCGCCGCCTGCGTGCCGTCGCCGCCCGCGACACCGAGCAGGTCGGCGCCGGACCGCACGGCCTGCTCGGCCAGCTCCGCGACGTCGACCTCCTGCGGACCCTCCAGCAGCACCACCTCGGCCCCGAGCGCGCGGGCCTTGCCGGCGAGGTCGTGCCGCGCCACCTTCCCGCCACCCGAGCGCGGGTTCATGATCAGGAACGGGTGGCGGGGCGGCGCGGCGACGGCGTGCTCGGCGGTGCCCGGACGCGGCAGTGCCGCCCCCGCCGCCGTGACCGCCAGCGCCCAGAGGCCGGCGCAGACCAGCGCCACCAGCAGCAGCCCGGCGTGGGCGTACAGGACCACGACCGTCACCGGGGCGGCGACCGCGACCAGGCCGGCGAGCACCCGGCGGGCGCCGCGGTACGCGAGGGCCGCCCACACGCCGGCGAGGCCGGCCCCCGCACCGGCGACCGCGACCGCCACCAGCACGACGCCGCGGAGCCCACCGGCGACGACGAGCAGCGCGACCGCGGCGACGGCCGACACCAGCGCCAGGCGGGCCAGCCACCGCGCGGCGCCGTCGCTCCCCGGCCTGTCCCCCTTGACGTCCGCCGGCATCGACCAACCTCCCCCGAGCCCGTCCCGCCTCGCGTCTGACGCTTCCCCCGGCGCGGGCGGGCGCCGTCATCAGGCGGGGGTGACGTGCGGGGCGGCCCGCGCCGCGTCCGGTCACTCGACGCAGGCGAGGCGGATCGGCACCGGGCTGGCGAGCGTTGCAGGTGACACCCACGGCATCTGGTGAGAGGAGCCACCATGAGCGAGATCATCGCGATCGAGTACAGCGACATCCCCACCGCGAAGGCCGCCCGGGAGAAGCTCGTCGGCATGCAGCGGCAAGGGCTCATCACCCTGCGCGACGCCGCTGTGGTGGAGGTCAACGCCGGCGGCAAGGTCAAGGTGCACCAGGCGGCGTCCGCGACCGGTATCGGCGCGGCCGGCGGCGCGATGTGGGGCGGCCTGATCGGGCTGCTGTTCTTCGCCCCGTTCCTCGGCATGGCGGTCGGTGCGGGAGCCGGGGCGCTGGCCGGGAAGAGCGCCGACGTCGGCGTGGACGACACGTTCATGAAGGACCTGGCCGGCACGCTGCAGCCCGGCTCGGCGGTGCTGTTCCTCCTGGTCGACCAGATCACCCTCGACAAGGTCGTCCAGGAGATGGCGCCGCTCCAGCTCGGCGGCCGCATGCTGCGCAGCTCGCTGAGCCGCGACGCGGAGCAGCGCCTGAACGACGCCGTCGACGCCGCCCGCCTCGCGCACGTCTGAGGCGCGACCGGCCCGGGGCGCGCGGCGGTCGGCCGCCGTCCCGGGCCGCCGCGTGCCCGCTCCCAGGCCGGGTCGCCGGCCGGGTCGGTGTCAGGCCGCGTCGGGGCCAGGCCGGGTCGGGGCCAGGCCGGGTCGGGGCCAGGCCGGGTCGGGGCCAGGCCGGGTCGGTGTCAGGCCGGGTCGGTGTCAGGCCGGGTCGGTGACGGTCAGCAGCGCGGCGAGCTGGCGCATGATGCCGGGGCGGGCGCGGTAGTAGACCCAGGTGCCGCGGCGGTCGGCGGAGACGAGCCCGGCCTCGCGCAGGGTGCGCAGGTGGTGGGAGATCGTCGGACCGGACAGGTCGAACGCCGGGGTGAGGTCGCAGACGCAGATCTCCCCGCCGTCGGCGGAGGCGATCATCGACATCAGCTGCAGCCGGACCGGGTCGCCGAGGGCCTTGAACGCGGGCGCGAGGACGGCCGCGGTCTCCGCCGGGATGCGGTGCCGGTCGATCGGCGGGCAGCACGGCGCGTCGACGGCGTTGAGGTCCGTGAGGGTGAGCGGCCCCGCCTGCTTCGACATTCCTCTAGGTTGACAGATCTCGAAACAGCGTGCAACTCTCTGATTCGACAAACGTCTAGTCAGAGGGAGCACGATCATGACCCAGACCCAGGGCGGCTTCGCCGCCGACCCGGCCGCGGCCCTCACGGTGGCGGGGACCGGCGGCTGCTGCGGCAACCCGCCACAGGCCACCCTCGACCTGCCCGAGCCGGCCGCGGCGAGCGGCCCGTGCTGCGGCACGATCGCCGAGGCGGAGGCCGACGGCGCCTGCTGCGGCACCGGAGCGAAGACCGAGGCGGTCGCCTCGGGCGCCGGCTGCTGCGGATGAGCACCACCGGCCTGCCGGCCCCCGCCCGCGGGCTCGGCGCGCTCCTCGACGCGGTGTCCGGCGCGCGGATGGCCGCCACCGTCGCCACCCTGGCCGGCGGTCCGTTCACCGGACGGCGGGTCGGCACGGCCGGTGGTGCCGCCGCCCGCGCCTGGCTCGACCGGCACCTGCGCGACCTCGGCGCCGCGGTGACGCTCGAGCCGTTCACCGCCCCGCGCGTCCCCGAGGTGTACGCCGCGCCGGCCGTCGAGTGGCACGACGGCACCGCGCACCGCCGGCTCGGCTTCGGCCGCGAGGTGGCGGTGCACCTCGCGTCGGCCGACCAGCCCCTGGTCCGGCGCGGCGAGCTGGCCGTCGCCGGAGCGGGCGACCCGACCGGCCGGTGGCTGCTGGTCCCGGCGGGGATGCCCCTGGCCGACGCCTACGGGCACGCCCACGGGGCGCTCGGGCTGCTGGTCGGCCGGCGCGTGGACGCCGAGGGCTGGCACTACACGATGCTCGCCGGGCCGGACCCGGGTCCGCTGCCGGTCCTCACCCTGGACACCGCCACGCACGCGGCGGTCCGGCCCGGCGGCTGGTTCGCGGCGAACACGCCGATCCGCCGGGTGGACGCCCCGGCGGCCAACGTCCACGCCCGCTGGCGCACCGCCGAGCCCGGGCGACCGGACCTGCTGCTGACCGCGCACTACGACGGGGTCGGCGACCATCCCGGGCTGCGGCAGCCGGGCGCGGCCGACAACGGCAGCGGCGTCGCCGTCGCCCTGGAGGCCGCCCGGGTCCTCGCCGGGGCCGGGGCACTGCCGGGCGGGGCCGGGCTGTCGGTGGCGCTGCTGGACGGCGAGGAGGCCGGCGCGGTCGGCTCCACCCGCCACGCCGCGCGGCTGCGCCGGGCCGGGGCGGCGCCCCTCGTCGTCAACGTGGACGGCGCCGGGCACCTCGACCGGGCGGCGGCGGTCGAGGCCGGCGGGCCCGCGCACGGGCTCCTGGCGGCGCTCGACCGGGCCGGCCGGCACACCGGGCTGCCCCTCGCGGCCGGGCCGGTCGCCTCGGACAACCGCCGCTACGCCGCCGCCGGGCTCGCCGCCGTCGGTGTCGGCGCCGGGATGGCCGGCTACCACAGCCCGGCCGACACCGCCGACCGCGTCGTGACGGCCACGCTCGCCGCGGTGGCGCGGCTCGTCGTGGCCACGGGGTGGCTCGTCGCCGCCGCGGACACTACAGTTTCATCGTTGATCGGCGATAAACGATGAAGGTGGTGGATCGTGACCGGACTGCTCGACCGGGCGACCGCGGAGGAGTACGCCTCCTGGTTCAGGGCCCTCGCGGACCCGTCGCGGGTGCAGATCGTGGAGTACCTGGCCCGGCAGGCGCGGCCGATGAGCGTCGGCGACCTGGTCAAGGCGGTGGGCCTGGCGCAGTCGACGGTGTCGCAGCACCTGAGGATCCTCACCGAGGTCCGGTTCGTGCTCGTGGAGGCGGTCGGCAACGCCCGGCACTACCGGATCAACCAGGCGTGCGTCGGGTGCTTCCCGTCGGCCGCCGACGTGGTCATGGGCCGGCCCGCCCCCTCCCCGGTCGGAGGCTGCGCGTGACCGGCCCGACGATCCGGCCGATGACGCCGGCGGACGCCGGCGCGGTCCTCGCCATCTACCAGGCCGGCATCGACGGCGGCAACGCCAGCTTCGAGCCCGCCGCCCCCGACTGGGCCACGTTCGACGCCGGCCGGCTCCCCGGGCACCGCCTCGTCGCCGTCGACGACGCCGGGCGCGTGCTCGGCTGGGTCGCGGTCTCGCGGGTCTCGGCCCGGGCGGTGTACGCCGGCGTCGTCGAGCACTCCGTGTACGTCGACCCGGCGGCGCGGGGCCGCGGGGTCGGCCGGGCGCTGCTGGACGCGCTCGTCGCGTCCACCGAGGCGGCCGGGATCTGGACCATCCAGTCCGGGGTCTTCCCGGAGAACACCGCCAGCCTCGCCCTGCACCACGCCGCCGGCTTCCGCACCGTCGGCGTCCGGGAGCGCGTCGCCCGCCACGCCGGCCAGGGCAACCGGTGGCGCGACGTGGTCTTCCTCGAACGCCGCAGCCCGCACGTCACCTGATGGCGCGCCCGCGCCACACATTCCGACAGTTCTCACGTCAGGAGCCATACCGTGAACCCGTTGCCAGTCGTCGTCATCGGAGCCGGGCCGGTCGGTCTCGCCGCCGCCGCGCACCTCGCCGGACGGGGGCTGCCGTTCCTCGTCCTGGAGGCCGGTGACGGCCCCGGCGCCGCCGTGCGGCAGTGGGGGCACGTGCGGCTGTTCTCGCCGTGGCGGTACAACGTCGACGCCGCCGCCCGCCGCTTCCTGCTCGACGCCGGCTGGGTCGAACCCGACCCGGAGGTCCTGCCCACCGGCGCCCAGCTCGCCGGCGACTACCTCCAGCCCCTCGCCGACCTGCCCGCGCTCAAGCCGCACGTCCGGCACGGCGCCCGGGTCGAGGCCGTCACGCGCCTCGGCCTGGACCGGGTCCGCACCGCCGGCCGGGAGCAGGCACCCTTCCTGGTACGGCTCGACGGCGGCGACGACGTCCTGGCCCGCGCGGTCATCGACGCCTCCGGCACCTGGACCACCCCGAACGTCCTCGGCGCGTCCGGCATCCCGGCGCGGGGCGAGCGGACGGCGGCCGACTTCATCGAGCACGCGCTGCCCGACGTGCTCGGCGCCGACCGCGACCGGTTCGCCGGCAAGCGCACGGTGGTCGTCGGCGCCGGGCACTCCGCGGCGAACACGCTGCTGTCCCTCGCCGAGCTCGCGCGGCAGGAACCGGGGACCAGCGTCGTGTGGGCGATCCGCACGGACAGCCCGGGCCGCGCGTACGGCGGCGGCGCGGCCGACGCGCTGCCGGCCCGCGGCGCGATCGGCTCGCGGCTGCGCGAGCACGTCGACGCGGGCACAGTCGAGCTGGTGGCCGGGTTCTCGGTCCAGGCGGTCGCCGTGGAAGGCGACCGGGTGCGGCTGTCCGGCGGTACGAGCGACATCACCGCCGACCGGATCGTCGCCGCGACCGGGTTCCGCCCCGACCACGGCATCGTCTCCGAGCTGCGGCTGGACCTCGACCCGGTGCTCGGCGCCACCCGCGCCCTGGCACCGCTCATCGACCCGAACGAGCATTCCTGCGGCACCGTCCCGCCGCACGGCGTCGACGAGCTCACCCACCCCGAGCCCGGCTACCACGCCGTCGGCGTCAAGTCCTACGGCCGAGCCCCGACATTCCTGCTCGCCACCGGCTACGAGCAGGTCCGCTCCGTCGTCGCCGCCCTCGCCGGCGACTGGACCGCCGCCCGCGACGTACAACTGGACCTCCCGGAGACCGGCGTCTGCAACAGCAACGCCCCGCTCGAGGCCGCCACGATCGAGGGCAGTGGGGGCTGCTGCGTCGCCCCCGCCGAAGACCCGGCCCTCGTGCCGGCCGGGCGTGGCCTGGCCACTGGCATCTCGGGCGGACTGCTGTCCACGCCGCTGACCATGATCACGGCCACCGGGCAGTCCGACCAGCAAAGCGGCTGCTGCGGCTGATGACCGCCACCCGCACCCCGGCGACCGCCTCCGCCACGAGCGGCGGTCGCCGGGGGTTCCGTGGCTTCCAGGGCTGGCGGATCGTCGCGGTCTTCGCCGTCACGCAGACAGCCGGCTACGGCTGCCTCTACTACGCCTTCGCCGTCCTGCTGCACCCGGTCGCCGCCGACCTGCACGCCTCGCCGGCCGCGGCGACCGGCGCGCTGACCACCGCCCTGCTCGCCTCCGCCGCGCTGGCGGTGCCGGTCGGGCGGTGGCTGGACCGGCACGGCGGCCGCGCGCTCATGACCGCGGGTTCGGCTGCCGGGGCGCTGGTGCTCGCCGCCTGGTCCCAGGTGCAGTCGTTGTGGCAGCTGTACGCCGTGTTCGTCGCGCTCGGCGCCGCGATGGCGACGGCACTGTACGAACCGGCGACCGCGATCATCGTCGCCTGGTTCGACCCGGCCCGCCGGGCGAGCGCGCTGCTCGGCATGATCGTCGTCGCCGGGTTCGCCAGCACCGTCTTTATGCCGCTCACCGGCCTCCTGGAGCACCGGTACGGCTGGCGCGGCACCCTGCTCGTCCTCGCCGCCCTCTACGGCGGCGTCGCGGTGCCGCTGCACGCGCTCGTCGTCCGCCGCCCTTCACAAGGGTCGGCCGCGCGTCGGTCGACGCCCGCGACACGGCGGGCCGAGGTCCGGGCGGCGGTCCGCGACGCCCGGTTCTGGTGCCTGGCGGTCGCGTTCGTCGCCCACGGCGCCGCGATGAGCGCGATGACCGTCCACCTCGTCGGGTTCCTCGTCGCCGCCGGGCACCCGGCCACGTTCGCCGCCACCGTCGCCGGGCTGCTCGGCGTGCTGTCGGTCACCGGCCGGCTGCTGCTCACCGCCGCCCGCCACCGGTTCCCGCCGCACGCCGTCGTCGCCGCCGTCTTCGCCGTCCAGGCGGTCGCCGCGATCAGCCTGCCGTTCGCCGGCCACACCCGGGCGGGCGCCGTCGTCGCCGTCACCGGCTTCGGCCTCGGCTTCGGCGTGGCCAGCCTCGCCGTCCCGACCCTCCTGGCCGACCGGTACGGCACCACCGCGTACGCCAGCATCGCCGGCACCCTCGCCACCCCGGTCACCCTCGCCAAGGCCGCCGCGCCCCTGGCCGCCGCCGCCCTGTACACCGCGGCCGGCGGCTACACCCCGGTCCTGGCCACCATCGGCGGCGCGGCCCTCGTCGCGGCCGCCGGCATCCTCGCCCGCGCCGGCAGCCCGTCACCCGGTTGACCGGATGCAGTATTTCAGTAATCATTGAGTCAATGAATGCTGAGCTTTCTTCGGTACGGCGGCGGGCGCGGATCCATGCCGCGCTCGGCGATCCGGCGCGGCTGGCCATCGTCGACACGCTCACCGTCGGCGACGCGTCGCCCGGTGAGATCGCCCGCGACCTGGACCTGCCGACGAACCTCGTCGCCCACCACGTCAAGGTGCTGCAGGACGCCGGGCTGGTGGTGCGGACCCGCTCCGAAGGCGACCGGCGCCGCACCTACCTGCGCCTCGAGGCCGGCGCTCTCGCCTCGCTCACGCCGCCGTCGCTGCGTGAGGTGCCGCGGGTGGTGTTCGTCTGCACGCACAACTCGGCCCGCTCCCAGCTCGCCGCGGCCCTCTGGACCCGCCGGGGCACGGTCCCCGCCGCGTCGGCCGGCACGGATCCGGCCGACAGGGTGCACCCCCGAGCGGTCGCCTGCGCCCGCCGCCACGGCCTCGTGATCGACGCGACCGGCACCGCGCACGTCGCCGACGTCGTCCGCGACACCGACCTCGTCGTCGCCGTGTGCGACAACGCGCACGAGGACCTCACCCAGGAGGCCCGGCCCGGCGCGCGGCCCCGGCTGCACTGGTCCGTCCCGGCGCCCGCCGACACGGACGCCGCGTTCGAGGCCGCCTTCGCCGAGCTCGCCACGCGCGTCGACCGCCTCGCCCCGGCGGTACAGGGGAGCGTCGCCCGATGAGCGGCCCCGCGCGGCGGCTCCTCGCCGAGTTCCTCGGCACCGCGCTGCTCGTCACCGCCGTCGTCGGCTCCGGCATCATGGCCACCCGGCTCAGCGACGACATCGGCCTGCAGCTGCTCGAGAACTCCGTCGCCACCGCGTTCGCGCTCGGCGCGCTCATCCTCATGTTCGGACCGGTCTCCGGCGCCCACTTCAACCCCGTCGTGTCCGCCGCCGACTGGTTCCTCGGCCGGCGCACCGGCACCGGCCTCTCCGCCCGCGAACTCGCCGGCTATGTCGTCGCCCAGGTCGCCGGGGCGATCTGCGGGGCCGTGCTGGCGGACCTCATGTTCCGGCTGCCGGCGGTCGACTTCGCGGACAAGGAACGCGGCGGCAGCGACCTGTGGCTCGGTGAGGTCGTCGCGACCGCCGGCCTGCTGCTGCTGATCTTCGCCCTGGCCCGCTCCGGCCGGTCGTCCGCCGCCCCGGCCGCGGTCGGCGCGTACATCGGGGCCGCCTACTGGTTCACGTCGTCCACGGCCTTCGCCAACCCGGCCGTGACGATCGGCCGGGCGTTCACCGACACCTTCGCCGGCATCGCGCCCGCGTCCGTGCCCGGGTTCGTCGCCGCCCAGGTCGCCGGCCTCGTCGTCGGCGCCGGGCTGCTCCTCGCGCTCTACCCGTCCGCCGGCACCGACGCCGGCACCGACACCGACGTCGTCGTCGCCCACGTCGTCCAGCAGGAAGGCAGCACCAGATGAGCGCCAGGCCGAGCGTCCTGTTCGTGTGCGTGCACAACGCCGGCCGCTCCCAGATGGCCGCCGGCTGGCTGCGCCACCTCGCCGGTGACACCGTCGAGGTCCGCTCCGCCGGCAGCGACCCCGCCGACCGGGTCAACCCCGTCGCCGTCGAGGCCATGCGCGAGGTCGGCATCGACATCACCGCCGACCCGCCACGCAAGCTCGACTGGGACACCGCCGAGTCCTCCGACGTGCTCGTCACCATGGGCTGCGGCGACGTCTGCCCGGTGTTCCCCGGCAAGCGCTACCTCGACTGGCAGCTCGACGACCCCGCCGGGCGGGACCTCGACGCCGTCCGCCCGATCCGCGACGCCATCAGGGCCCGCGTCGAGCAGCTGCTCGCCGAGCTGCCCACCGGCACGCGCTGACGGCGCCTCCCCCGGCGTCTCGGGGCGGCGTCTCGGGCGCGGACGCCGGGCGCGGACGCCGGGCCGGCCGCCGGGATAGACTCTGCGCACCGGGTACAAGCTGGGAGGTGGGCGTGGCGCAGGCGGCGGCAGGCATCGTCGCTGAGCTGTGCCGGCGCATCGCCGCGGGCGAGCTGCGGCCGGGTGAGACCGTGCCGTCGACCCGGGGCGTCGCACGCGAGCTTGACCTCCCGGTGAGCGCCGCCGCCCGCGCGCTGGCGATGATGCGCCAGGACGGTCTCGTCGAGGACGCCGGCGGGACGGGCCTGGTGATCACCGAGCAGGCGCCCGGGATCGCGTCCGGCTGGCGGCCGCCCGCCCGGCGGCGGCGTGCCTCGCCCGCGGGTGCGGAGTTCCTGGCGCTGGCGGTGCGCACGGCGATCGAGTCGGCCGACGCGGACGGGCTCGCCGTCACGTCCGTCCGGCGCATCGCCGTCGAGCTCGACACGGACTTCGCGACGGTGCGCAAGCACGTCGGCGACCGGGCCCAGCTGGAGGTCCTGATGGCCGATGCGATCTTCGCCGGGCACGAGCCGCCGGCGCCCAGCGGGGACTGGCGGGCGCAGCTGGAGGCGCTGTGCCGCGCGCAGCTGCTGATGTACCGCCGCCACCCGTGGCTCGCCGAGGCCGTGTCCTTCAGGAAGCCGCTGCTCAGCCCGCATGTGGCCGAGCACACCGAGTGGGCGGTGCGCGCGCTGGCCGGTGCGGGGGCAGCGCCGGACATCGCACGGCACGTCGCCGTGACCACCGCGAGCTTCGTGCGCGGCCACGCGATGCGCCTGGCCCAGGAGCAGCGCCACGACGAGCAGCAACACGAAGCCCCACCGCACGAAGAACCACCGCACGAAGAACCACCGCACGACGAGGCGCAGCACGACGAGGCGCAGCACGACGAGGCGCAGCACGACGAGGCGCAGCACGACGAGGCGCAGCACGACGAGGCGCAGCACG
>NZ_JBFAJA010000005.1:17126-189481 GCF_040654975.1 Dactylosporangium sp. NPDC050588
GCACGACGAGGCGCAGCACGACGAGGCGCAGCACGACGAGGCGCAGCACGACGAGGCGCAGCACGACGAGGCGCAGCACGACGAGGCGCAGCACGGAAAGCCGCAGCCAGGAGTACCGCGGCGCCGGGAGCCCGTAGCGGGCGTGGAGCGGGACACCGCGCTGTTCGAGTTCGGGCTGGAGCGGCTGCTCGACGGCTTCGCGCGCCTGGTGCCATAGGCGACGACGGGAAACGGCGGCGCGGCTAGAGTTGGGCCACAACACACGGCAGGAGGCGGCAGTGGCGCTGATGGCGACGGACATCGCCGCGCTGTTGCGCCAGCGGATCGCCACGGGCGAGCTGCCGCCGCACACGGTGGTGTCGTTCAAGGACCTCATGAGCGAGTGGGACGTCTCGATGCACATCGCCTTCAAGGCGCTGCGGCAGATGCGGGACGAGCGCCTCGTCGAGAAGGTGCCCGGCATCCACGGGCTGCTGGTGACCGAGCCCGCCGCGGGCATCGCGGCGGCGTGGCAACCCCCGCCGCCGCCGGGGACGCAGGCCCGGGCGCGGGTGGTCCGCACCGCGATCGAGCTGGCCGACGCCGACGGCCTCGCGGCCGCCTCCATGCGGCGCATCGGGGAGCGGCTCGGCGTGACCACCATGACGCCGCACAAGCACGTCGGCAGCCGGGCCCGCCTCGAGACCATGATGGCCGACGCGATCTTCGCCGGGCACCCCCTCCCGCAGGCGCCCGCCGGCGACTGGCGGGCGCAGCTCGAGCTGGTGTGCCGCACGCAGTGGCAGATGTACCGCCGCCACCCCTGGCTCGCCAGGATCGTGTCGTTCGAGCCGTCGCCGCTCAGCGAGCACGTCGTCGCGCACATCGAGTGGGCGGCGCACGCGATGACGGGCCAGGGCCTGCCGGCGGAGACCGCGTCGCGGGTCGCCGCGACCGCCGCCGACGTCGTGCGCGGGATCGCGATGGACGCCGGTCAGGACCCCGACGACACCGAGCTGTTCGAGTTCGGCCTCCAGCGTCTCCTGGACGGACTCGCGCCGCTGTTTCCGTGACGGCCGGCCACGGCCGCCGCGGAAGGCGGCACCATACTGGACGCGTGTATCCGTGGACGTTGTCGTGGCCGGAGGTCGACCCCGCCCGGCACCCGTTCGACCGGGAGGCGGCGCCCGCGGTGATCCGTGGGCTGCCGCCCGCCGCCGAGGTGCCGTCCCGCCGGGCCGGGCACGCCGCCGACCCCGCCGTCATCGGCTGGGGGCACGGGGAGGGGCGGCGGTGGTGCGACGCGATGAGCGCCGCCCTCGTCGAGCACTACGGGCCGTGGGCGTCCGGCTGGCGGTGGTCCTCCGGCGAGGGCGACTACGGCGGCGGGCCGGTGCACGCGTGGTGCTGCCCGCGCGACTCGATGACCACGCCGGACGCGACACTGGCCGTGGTCGCGGCGGCGCTGCTGGAGTGGCGGGCCTGGCTGGAGGACCTCGCCGCGCGCTTCGACGGGTTCCTGCCGCTGCCCACCGGCCGGGAGGCGGCCCTCGCGGCGTGGGAGCGGGCGGTGGCGCAGCTGGTGACGGTCGTGGTGGACAGCACCGGCGCCGAGGACGCGTGGTATGAGCTCTGCGGCCAGGTGCTGCACTGGTTCCTGGCGGCCGCCGGGGTACCGGAGGCGCCGCGCGCGACGCTCGTCGGCGAGGCGATCGACGGCCGGTTCGAAAGCTGGTGCGAGCCGGCCGGCGACCTGGTCACGGACGTCGCCGGACGGCTCGCCGCCGGGGTCGTCGGCCGCGGCGATGCGTGACCATCTGCTGGACTGGATCCGCGTCCGCGAGGAGGTGCGCTGGGCCGAGGTGGCGCGGCCGTTCCCCGGCCCGGTCCGGGGCGCCCGCGACGGCGTCGCCGACCACGTCCGCACGACCGTGGCGCACCGCGACCCGCACCGGGCGCGGCGCCTGCTCGACGCGCTGCACCGGGCCCGGACCGCCACCGAACTGTCCCTCGAGGTCCTCGCCGGCTGGCAGGCCGTGGTCCTCGGCGGGACGAACAGCAGGACGGACAGCGCGACGGACAGCAGGACGGACAACGCGACGGACAGCAGGACGGACAGCGAGGCGGACAACGCGACGGACAGCGGGACCGACAGCGGGACGGGCGACGGGACGGGCAGCGAGGCGGACAACGGGACGGGCGGCGGGACGGACACAGCCCGCTTCCGGACGGGCACCGCCCACGCGAAGCGGGGCCGGGACCGCTACGGGCTGCACGCCGACACCGAACCCCGCTTCCGGGCCTGCCTCGCCGACGCGGCGGACCCGTCGGTGCCGCTGTCGGCCCGCGCCGCCCGCGTCTACCTCGACGTGGCGTTCTTCCACCCGTTCGAGGACGGCAACGCCAGGGCGGCCATGCTCTGCCTGTACCACGTCCTGCACCGCGGACAGGTCACGCTGGACCTGGCCGCACCGCTGCTGCGGATCACCCGCCGCGCCGACGACCCGGCCGGCGCCGCGGACCTGGTGCGGCTGGTCGACGTCCTGATCGCCGCCACCCACCGGCGCGCCGCGGGCGCCGCACCCGGACACCGCACCTGAGCCGACCGGGCCACGTATCCGAGAAATCGATTACTGCAAGTTCTTTACGGGAATTCCCCACGCCTGGCAAGCTATCGACATCAACCGATGCCGGACCGGCCGTCAGGAGACCCCGTATGTCCCGTGTCCAGCGAGCCGCGCTCGCCGCCGCCCTGCTCACCTTCGTGCTGGTCGATGCCTCACCTGCGTCGGCGGCGCCGCTGTTCAAGGCGCCGTTCCCCTGCGGTCAGCGCTGGACCTACGACCACCACAGCGCCGAGGTGCGCCAGGCGCTCGACTTCGTGCGCACCGACGGCACCACCAACGGCACGCCGCAGGTCGCGACGGCGGCCGGGGTCGCGCACCGGCTGTCGCAGCCCGGCGGCGCCGGCAACTACATCTCCATCGACCACGGCGGCGGCTGGACGACGTACCACTTCCACCTGAGCGCCTACTCGGTGCCCGACGGCGCGTACGTGCAGCAGGGCCAGCAGATCGGCATCACCGGCAGCACCGGCAACTCGTCCGGCCCGCACCTGCACTACGAGCAGCTGTTCAACGGCGTCGGGCAGGTCATCTCGATCAACGGCGCCTCGCTCGCGCCGTACCCGGGGCAGTACAACCAGAAGTTCCTGGTCAGCGACAACTGCGGGCAGGGCTCGGGCCCGGGCGACCGCTACCTGGCCAGGTCGCCGACCGACTTCAACGGTGACGAGCTGGACGACATCGTCACGTTCACCCGGGGCACGCTCAACGACGTGTACGCCGCGACCTCGACCGGCACGTCCTTCAGCGGCACGTCGGTGAAGTGGCACGACTTCTTCGGCCTGACCGGCGAGACCCTGCTGACCGGCGACTTCGACGGCGACGGCAAGGCCGACGTCGTCACGTTCACCGGCGGCTCGCTCGGCGACGTGTACGTGGCACTGTCCACCGGCACGGCCTTCGCGGGCGCGGCGAAGTGGCACGACTGGTTCGCGCCGAGCGCCGAGGTGCCGGCGGTGGGCGACGTCAACGGCGACGGCAGGGATGACATCGTCACGTTCACGCACGACGCGGCCGGCGACGTGTACGTGGCGCTGTCGACCGGCACCGGCTTCGGGCCGGGCGTGAAGTGGCACGAGTACTTCTCGATCCCCGGCGAGCACCCGGCCGTGGGTGACGTCGACGGCGACGGCAAGGCCGACATCATCACCTTCACCCAGGGCCCGGCGAGCGCCTCGGACGTGATCGTGGCGCTGTCCAACGGCACGTCGTTCGGCGCGCCGCAGAAGTGGCACGACCTGTTCGCCGTCGGCGCGGAGCAGCCGCGGGTCGGCGACATCAACGGGGACGAGTTGGCCGACATCGTCACCTTCACCTGCAACGCCGACGCCGACGTCTACGCCGCGGTCTCCACCGGCACGAGCTTCGCCGGCACGACCGTCAAGTGGAACGACTTCTTCTGCCTGCCCGGCGAGTTCCCGTACCTGGGCGACTTCAACGGCGACGAGCTGGACGACATCATCGTCTTCACGAAGGGCACCACGAACGACGTCTACGTGGGCCTGTCCACCGGCACGTCGTTCGCCGGCGGCGTGAAGTGGCACGACTTCTTCGGCCTCACCGGCGAGACCACGCTGTGAGCGGACGCTAGGCGACGGGGACCGGCAGCGGGAACGCCAGCATCGCGTCGTCGACGAGCGTGTGCAGGGCCGAGGTGTACGGTGGCGTGCCGCCGAGGGCGTGCAGCGCCCCGTGCACCTCGGCGACCATCGCGTCGACCCGGCCGTGGTAGGCGCGCAGGTGCTCCGGGCCGGTCAGCAGCGCCTTGAACTCGGCCCGGGCGTCCGCCGACGTCGCCGCCGCCGCGTGCAGGGCCAGCAGTCCGGGGCGCTGCGCCGCCGGTACGCCGTCCAGCAGCAGCATCACGAGGAAGGTGGCGGCGCCGTTGCGGAGGTCCTCGTCCCGGCCGGTGACCAGGTCGCGCTGGTCGTTGGTGAGCTGGCGGAGGACCCCGAACCGGCGGCCGACGTCGCGCCAGCGGTCGACCCGGCCCGGGTCGGCGCCGGCCAGGCAGGCCGCCGCCGCGGTGGCCATGGCGTAGGGCGCGCCGGTCTTGCCCTCGTAGCTGGCGAGGACCGACGCTGTCGTGGCGGTGGCCGGCCGGGCGGCGAGGTCCAGCAGCTGGCCGCTGATGCCGTCGAGCCAGCCGCGGGACAGCTCGGCCTGCGCCGCGACCTTCGTGGCGTCCGGCACGCGGGCCTCCCGCAGCAGCCTGGCCGGCAGGTGGCTGCCGACGCCCAGCGCGGCCAGGATGTCCGCGTTGCACCGCGCCGGGTCGAAGGGGCCCCCGTCGGCGAGGTCGTCGAGGTAGCGGGCGGCGGCCCACCAGAGCACGTGGACGACCGCCGCCGGCCTGCCACCGCCCGGGTCGCCGCTCTCGGCGGCGTGGACGAGCAGCGGCAGCCGGATCATCACGTCCACCGCGCCGGTCGAGCCGCGCGCGGCCAGCCGGTCCAGGAAGCCGCCGAGGAACCCGGCCATGGCCTCGTCGGCGACGTCGCCGCCGGCCCGCAGCCGCGCCAGCAGCGCGGCCAGGTCCTCGTGCACCGCGCCGACCACCTCGGTGACGTCCGTCGTCATGATGTACCCCCTGCAGCAGCGGTCACGGCCCACGAGACGAACGAGGCCAGCAGATAGAAGAAGGCGAGGCGGGCGTCCCAGCGGTCCGCGCGGCGGAACCGCCACCACGCGAGGGCCGGCAGGGCCAGCGGCGGCAGCGCCAGGACCACCCACGCGGACGGTGCCGCCAGCACCAGGACGACGGTGGCGGCCACCGGGCTCAGCACGGCGACCGCGACCGTCGCGGGCAGGCCGAACGTGGTCACGTACGTGCGCTCGCCGGGGCGCGGCGACCGGGTGATCTTCTTGGCCACCTCCAGGTGCAGCGTCGCCAGGACGACCACGGCGAGCGCCGGCCAGAACGACGGGCCGAAGCCGCCGCCCGTCGCGCGGAGGTGGAGGGTGTACAGGTACAGGTGCAGCAGCAGCTGCACGGGGCTGCTCAGCAGCAGCGTCAGCACCAGCCGCCCCGGGTCGGGGCCGGGCAGCAGCAACAGCAGCGCGTAGGCCAGCTGGACCGCGATGACGAGCGCCGCCCAGCGGTCGAACAGGTTCAGCAGCACCAGGAGCGCGCCGATCGCGCCGTACCAGCGCAGCAACGACGACCGGGTGACGACGCCGGCGGCGAGCGGGCGGCCCGGGTTGTGCACGCGGTCGTAGGGCAGGTCGCGGATGTCGTCGACGATGCGCATGAGCAGCATGTCGAGGGCGATGGTGAGCGCCGCGACGGCGGTGCCGAGCCCCGGCCGCCAGGGGCCGGCGGGCGGGCCGGTGAGGGCGAAGAGGCCGGTGACGCCGTAGGCCCAGCAGACCGCGAACAGGATCGACGGCACCGGCGGGTAGCTGCCGCGGATGAACGCCCTCACGGCCGCACCGGCGAGCCCAGGTGCGCCGGCAGGCGCCACAGGCCGCGCAGGAACATCTTGTCCCGCCACTCGTCGGCGCCCTCGGATGCGGGGCGCAGGTCCGGGAAGCGGCGCAGCAGCGCGCCGATCGCGGTGCGCAGCTGGACCCTGGCGTGCGGGGCGCCGACGCACATGTGCCGGCCGTGGCCGAAGCCCAGGTGCGGGTTGGCGGGCCGGTCGAGGCGGAACTCGTCCGGGTCCGGGAAGACCGCCGGGTCGCGGTTGGCCGCGTCGGTGAGCGGGACGACGACCTGCCCGGCGGGCAGCGGCACCCCCGCGAGCTCCGCGTCGGCGAGCAGGACGTGCGGCTGCCCGCCGGTGCCGGCGAACCACACCCAGCGCAGCAGCTCCTCCACCGCCGCGGGGATCAGCTCGGGCCGCTCGACCAGCGTCCCGCGGAGCTCGTCGTCGTGCAGCAGGTGGTGTACGCAGCTGCTCAGGTGGCTCGCGGTGGCGTCCCCGCCCGCCATGACGAGCCCGGCCGCCATGACGACGATCTCCTGCTCGCTGAGCGCCGGCGCGAGCGAACTCAAGAGCCCGACAGCCCCAGTCGCGCCCTCCCGGCGGCCTCCGGTGCCGAGCCGCTCCCGGAAGTAGCCGTGCATGGCGGCCGTCGCGGCGGTGACCTCGTCCGGCTCGCACCGGCCCGCGGACATCATCACGTCGGTCCACGCGACCAGCTGGTCGACGTCGCCGGCCGGCGTGCCCATGATGCGGGCGATCACCAGGTAGGGCAGCGGCCGCAGGTACGCGGCGACCAGGTCGACCGGTCCGGGCTTCGCGGCGGCCTCGTCGAGCAGGTCCTCGGCGAGCCGCTCGATCCACGGCCGGTCGGCCTCCGCGGCCCGGTGGGTGAACGCCGCCTGCACGGTCCGGCGGCGGCGGGTGTGCAGCGGCGGGTCGGTGGTGGCCAGGGCGAGGGTGTCGGGGCTGCGGGCGAACATGGTGCCGCCGTGCCACTGCTGCCGGCTGAACCGCGGGTCCGACAGCACCGTGCGCACGTCGGCGTGGCCGGTGACGAGCAGCGCCGGATGGTTGCCGCGGATGCGGACCGGCACGAGGGCGGCGCGGCGGAACAGCGCCGCCTGCTCGGGGTCGAGGGCGACGCCGGGGCGGCTCTCGAAGGGGAACCGCGTCATGACGCCTCGGCGATGATCCGGACGGTGCCGGCGGTGCCGTCGAGCTCGATCAGCGCGCCGTCGGGGATGCGGCCGGTGGCGCCCGGCACGGCGACGACCGTCGGGACGCCGAGCAGCCGCCCGGTGATCGCGGTGTGCGACAGCAGCGTGCCGCGCTCCACGACGAGTCCCTTCGCCGCCATCATCAGGAACAGCCAGCCGGGGTCGGTCTCGCGGGCGACGAGGATCGCGTCGCGGCACGTCTCCGGCGGCACGGACGGGTCGAGGACGAGGCGGGCCGGGGCGCGCACGACGCCGGGCGCGGAGCCGAGCCCGGTCAGGACCCCGGTGTCGCCGGCGGCGGGCGCGGCGGTCACCTCCACGGCGCCCGGCAGCACGTCGGCGAGGGGGCCGGTGGCCGGGGTGCGCAGGAGGCCGGGCCGGCCGGGGCGGGCCTCGGCGAGGAGCCGTGCACGGCGGCGGGCGGCGGCGAGGTCGCGCAGCGCGGCGCACGGCAGCGTGCCGTCGTAGGCGCCGAGGACCTCGGCGACGGTGAGGTCGCGGATGTCGAGCGGGTCGTCGAGGTGGCCGGTGGCGTGCAGGTCGGCGCCGAGCCGCCACAGGATGTCGCGGGACAGCCCGTACAGCTGCGTGCGGCAGAACCGGGTGTCCTCACGGACCCGGGCGGTGTAGCGCACGTAGCGCGCCAGGGTGCGCAGGACGGTGCGGCGCAGCCGGCCGGGGCAGCGCGCGGCGAGCTCCTCGGCGGCCTGGCGGGTGGCCCGCTCCTCCGCCTGGATCAGGCCCTCGACCGTGCGGTGCTGGCTGATGTACGGGCGGAGCACCTCCAGCAGCGTCCACGGCTGCTGGCGCGGGGTCGGCTGCTCGAGCTTGAGGTCGTGCAGCGCGCGGTCCCCGTAGCGGCGCAGATAGTCGGCGGCCGCCTCGGCGAGGGGCGTGCCGTGCCCGCCGGTGCTGATGGCGCGCCACACCTCGCGGGGGCGCTCCCCGGACTCGACGGCCGCGCGCAGGTCCGGGTCGGCGGCGACGAGCTCGGCGAGGGCGACGGCGGCGCGGACCGACCGCAGCGACCGGTTGGCGGGGCCGCCGGTCAGCAGGCCGGTGAGCAGGCCCTTCGCGCCGCCGGCCCACCGGTCGAGCAGGCGCATCAGGGCCTTCACGGCGAGCAGCCCGTAGATGGAGTTGGTGAGCGTGACGCCCCAGCGGACGCTCATCGCCGCCCACAGCTCCCGGTAGGCGGCGACGAGCTGGTGCGGGCTCCGCCCGGACAGGTCGCCGGCGTCCGCCATCACGCCGTCCCACCAGCGCAGGAACTCCCTGGCCCGGCGGGGGTGGCGGGTGGCCCGCAGGAGCGTGCCGGGCAGCGCGAGCCACGCCCGCCAGCGGGGGCGGGTGACGGCCGGGCGCGCCTCGCCGGCGACCCCCATGCCGTCCTGCCACACGTCGCGGACGAGGTCGAACACCGGCATCTGGCCGTGCAGGGCGTGCCAGGCGCCGAGCCGGTAGTAGACCCGCCCGTCCAGGTGCGCGACGAGCTGCTCCAGGTGGTGCCGGTTCGCCTCGACGGTGCGGGCCGGCACGCCCATGCGGTGGTACAGGTCGCCGAACGCGCGCCGGTAGAACTCCTGCGCCTGCGAGAAGGTGAGCGCGCCGGAGACGCCCGGGTAGCTCTCGGTGATGTTGTGGTTGGCCCAGTACACCGGCGGCCCCGCGGGCATCACCATCGGCCGGGCCTGCACCAGGTGCATGGTGCCGTCGGCGGTGATGGTGCCCTCGACGTCCTGCGGTCCGCCGAAGAACGCCTCGGCCCGGGCGGCGAGGGCGGCGACGGCGCGGGCGGTGCGGTCGTCGAGCACCGGCGCGTCGGCGAGGTCCGCCGGCACGGGCAGCAGCGCGAGCTCGCCGGTGGCGTCCGGCGGGCCGACCATGCGCTCCTTGCGGACCAGGTCGGCGGTCACGGTGGTGCCGGTGACGTGGAAGTGGTCGACGTCGGCCTTCTCCTGCACGACGCCCTCGCCGATGCCGTGCGCGGCGGCGATGACGGTGCGCCGGGCGCCGTCGCGGGGGTCGCGGGTGAACGCCACGAACGAGCGGGTGCCGGGCACCATCAGCTGCACGCCGACCGCGATCCGGGTCCGGGCCGGGTCGAGGCCGCGGTGCCGCCGGTAGGCGACGGCCCGGGCGGTGAACGCCGACGCCCAGCAGGCCGCGATCCGGTCCGCGACCCGGTCGGCGGGCACATAGAGGAAGCTGTCGCTCATCCCCGCGAACGGGTCGGCGCCGTCCTCGCCGTCGTCACCGTCCACAGTGGACGCGACGGCGCAGGCCCGGACGGCGAACAGCGCGTCCGGGCCGAACCGGTCGCGGACCTCGGCGAGGATGCCGTCCGGGACCGGGGCGGCGCGCAGGGCGGCGGCCGCCCTCGCCCACCGCTGCGGGTCCTCGGGGTCTCCCCCCGAGTCTCCTGCAGCGCCTCCGCTGTCCTGGACGTCCTGCCACGCCGCGTCGAACGCGGTCGCCGGGACGGTGACCAGGTCCGGCACCGGGAACCCGGCGGCCCGCATCCGGTGCAGGCGGGCGAACTTGTGCCCGACGAGCGCCGGGTCGGCGACGTCCGCGCCGGTGGTGATCGTCATGTCTCGTTCCAGCCGTCGATGTGGATGACACTGTCCAGCGGGGCGCGCCGGGCCGGGCGGAAGCCGCCGCCGACCGGGTGCGCGGTCGGGATCAGCGCGCCCTGCCGGACGTGGCCGGGCAGCCGCAGCAGCGCGGCGACCTCCTCCTCCCGGTCCAGGTGGGTGGTGGTCCAGGCGGTGGCGAGGCCGCGGGCGCGGGCGGCGAGCATGTAGCTCCACGCGGCCGGCAGCAGCGAGCCCCAGATGCCGGCCTGGTTGCCGGTGCCGAGCCCGCGGCGGACCTCCAGGCACGGCACGACCAGGACGGGGACCTGCCCGAGGTGCTCGGCGAGGTGCCGGGCGCTGGCGAGGGTCCGGGGCGGGACGCCCGTGCCGGTGGCGCCCGGCGGGTACCGCTGCTCGAAGGCCGCCCGGTACACCTTGCCGATCGAGGAACGCAGCACCGGGTCGGTGACGACCAGCCACCGCCAGTGCTGGCGGCCCGCCCCGGTCGGCGCCTGCAGGGCCACCTCCAGGCAGGCGCGGACGTCGGCGAGGTCGACGGGGCGGGTCAGGTCGAGCCGGTGCCGCACCGACCGGGTGGTGGTGAGCACCTCGGCCGCGCTCATCCCGGTGGTGCCGGCCGGGCCCATCACAGGGTCCATCACCAGACGCCCGGGACGAGGCGCTTGCGGCCCACGGCGTAGTCGCGGTAGCCGGGCATGTCCCACAGCACCTGCTCCTCGACCCGCAGCCGCCACACGATCGACGCGACGAGCGCGCAGAGCGCCACGACCCCGGCGGGGCCCGGGAAGCAGCCGACGAGCCCGAGGTGGGCCAGGATCATGCCGGCGTACGCGGGGTGCCGCACCAGGCGGTACGGCCCGTGGGTGACGGCGACCTGGTCGCTGCGGCGCACCACGTGGTGGGAGTAGAACCGGCCCAGGGTGCGGATCGCGGTCTCGCGCAGGACGACGCCGACGACGAACAGCGCGGCCGACGCCCAGAACCAGGCGGGGCGCTCCCCCGGCACCAGCAGGCAGCAGCCGATGGTGGCGAGCCGGGCCGCACCGTACGGCACGATCGTCCACGCGTCCTGCGGCGCGCTGGTGGCCCGCAGCGCGATCGGGGCCTCGACGAGCAGCCACAGCGCGTACAGGCCGGCGACGACGAGCGCGGCCGGGTCGTCGCGGTGCGTGTACGCGCCGCCGGCGAGCAACCCGAAGGCGGTGACGAAGATGATCCAGGGTGCGGCTCTCATGCGGTCCACTCCGGTCGGTGCAGGATCTCCAGGACGGCGGCGCCGACCGCGATGCCGGTGCCGTTGGCCATGACCAGGACCCGGTCGCCGGGCTCCAGCTGGCCGGTGAGCACCAGGTGCTCCAGGGCGGCGACCTGGTCGCCGGAGCCGAGGTGCCCGAGGTTGCGGCCGAACTCCAGCACGCCGCGGGTGTGGTCGATGCCCAGCGGCTTGAGCACGTGCTTGACGTAGCGCTCGTCACCGGCGAACACGTGCAGCACGCGGGTCACGTCGGCGGCGGCGACGCCGGCGTCGGCGAGGGCCTCCTCCGCGGTCCCGGTCCGGGCGGCGCGGAGCCGGCGCAGCGCGGTCGCGAGCCGTCCCGGGCTCTTCGCGTCGTACGCGGCGAACCGGTTGCCGAGCCGGACCGGCCCGTCGGCGGCGACCGGCGGCGGGAAGATGCGCTCGTCGCCGCGGTACATCTCCTCCAGGTCCGACAGCGAGCGGTTGACGATGCTGCGCACCCGCGCGAACCCGCCCCGGTTGCTCAGCACCGCGGCGGTGCCGGCGTCGCCGAGGATCGAGCCGCGGTTGGTGCCGGCGTTCGTCGCGTACCGCCAGCGCACCGCCGGGTCGTATCCGGTGGCCGGCTCGACCCCGAAGTTGTCGCCGTTGGTGACCAGCACCGCGCCCGGACCAGGGCGGGCCAAATGCCCGGCGGCGAGGTCGAACGCGTTGAGCATGCCGGCGCTGCCCTGCCGCAGCTCGATCGCGGGCGCGCCGTGACCGACGACGCGGTGCTCGATGTAGTGCTGCGGGCACCAGCCGTTGGGGCCCTGCGGCGCCGACGTCACGTGCAGCAGCAGCCCCACCAGGGCCGGATCGATGCCGGAGCGGTCCATCGCGGTGCGGGCGGCGCGCACGGCCAGGTCGGCGGGCGCGATGTCGCCCGCGACCGCGACCCCGGTCCAGCCGTCCTGCTCGGCGCCGCACCAGCCCTGCCGGGCCGCCTCGGCGACCGTGAGGACGGGCGGGAGGTAGGTGCCGACGCTCGCCAGCCACAGTTCGTCGAACCTCACGCGGCCCGCACCTTCCGGTAGGCCGCGGGCGACATCGTGTGGGTGACGAGCCGGATGGTGCCGAGGTCGGCCGTCCCGGCGTGCAGGCCCATGTCGAACGCGGTCCGCGGCCGGGGCTTCCCCGGCGGCCGGCGCCAGCTCACGTGCAGCGGCAGGCCGGCGGGCGGGGCGGCCGGGATGTCGGCGGCCAGGTCGATCCAGACGACGTGGGTGTCGAACGCGTGACCGTTGGCGATGTGGCCGAGCATGAGCACGAGCTGGCGGGCCGCCTCGATCACCTCGATCGGGTCCCGCAGGTCGCCGGGCGGGGCGAGGCTCCGGCAGCGCAGCACGGCGCACGTGAACCCGCCGTCCGGCGTCTCGGTGGGCGCGCCCAGCATGACGGTGCTCAGGTCGGCCCGGTGCACGAGCCTCGGGTCGGCCGGGGTGGCGAGCGTCCGTTCGGCGGGTGCCGTGAGCGTCGCCGTCCCGCCGCGGCCGGACCCGCCGGCCGGCCCGGCCGCGGGCAGCGGTGGGGGCAGTGGTGGGGGCAGCGGCGGCGGCGCGGCCTCCGGCAGGGCCGGCTCCGGCAGCACGGTGACGGTGCCGCGGCAGATGTCCCGGGTGGTGCCGCCGACCGACTGGGTGGCGGTGAGCTCGAGCGTGTCACCGGCCCCGCCGCAGTGCAGCTCGACGCCCTCTTCGAGCTCGCCGAACGCCGGGAACGCGAACTCGAGCCGCAGCCGGCGGCCGGCCCGCCGCAGCCCGCCGCCGGTGACGTCGCCGGCCAGCCCGAGCAGGCCGGCGACGAGCAGATTGCCTGGTAGATGATCCACCGGGTGGTCAAAAAAGAACGGATGATGTCGATCCACAGGTAATTGAACTGTCCGCATCAATGCCCCCCATTCACGTCCATGACGCGGTGTGAAGCATCGAAGTATGGTGTCGAAACTTGCGGCCGTCAATACCGCGAAATCGGCTTGTATTCACCTCACCGTCATACTTTCGGATGAGCCTCATTCATACTGATGGCGTTCAACTGACCACTGTGCACCAGTTGTCCACGAATGCGAAACAATGCGGTAATGAACTGCTGAAACGTCAGATGTATCGGTGCACAGAAATGTGCACTTCCGGTGTCGGGAACTCGCTCAACCGACCTGGAAGACCGTCAGGACCGCGGCGTGATCCGACGGCCAGGCGTTCGCCGACGGATTGGACTGCGACGGGGCGCCGACCCAGAGCGCGTCGGAGGAGACGACGGTCAGCGGGCCTTTGTAGTGAATGAAATCGATGCGATCCTGCGGCTCCGCCTCGCCGGCGTGGGAGTCGTACCCGTAACCGCCGGTGAACGTCTTGAACACCGGCGACCAGGTCGTGCCCGGGAACGCCGCCGGGTTCGGGTGCGCCTGCCGGTAGGAGTCGGTCAGGCCCGCGTTCGCGGGGGCGGTCGACGTCGGCCAGGGCACCGCGCCGTAGCCGCAGCGCGAGTTCGACGCCGTCCAGTCCAGGTGCGACGGGGCGTTGAAGTCGCCGACCAGCAGCACCGGCGTGCTCGACGCGGCCGCCAGGTCGGGGCCCATCGCCGAGACGATCGTGTTGATCTGGCCCGTCCGCCCGGCCGCCGCCTCCTGGTTCAGCAGCTGCTGGACGCCCATCCGGCCGAAGCAGGCGTCGTACGGGCCGTACGGCGTGTACCCGAGGTGCGCGCTCCACAGCCGCACCGAGCGCGCGCCGAGGTCGATCCGCGCCGCGACCGCCCTGCCCGCGATGGCCGTGCCGGTGGCGGTGATCGGGTAGCGGCTGACCACCGCGACGGAGCCGTCCTGGTGGAAGGACCAGCCCAGCGCGCCGGCGAGCCGCTGCGCGGCCCCGTCGTTCTCCTGGAGGCCGACGACGTCGGCGTCGCTGTCGAGCAGGAACTTGAGCTCCTTCTCGAACCCGCCGGTGACGGAGCTGCCGCCGTGCCACAGGTTCCAGCTCAGCGCGCGCAGCTGCGGCACCAGCACGCCGGACTGCACCCGGACCGTCACCGTGGCGTCCGCGGTGCCGGTCGACGACGTCGCCCGGACGCCGATCGTGACCGTGCCGGCCGCGGTCGGCGTGCCGCTGACGACACCGGAGGCGGAGACGCTCACCCACGCGGGGCCGCTGGTCTTGGTCAGGGTCAGGCCGGCGGTGCCGCCCTGGACGAGACCGCCGACCGCCGCGGTGTAGGCGACGCCGGCCTTCGCGTTGCGCAGCGCGAACGCGCTCGACGGGAACCGCGGCGCGCCGGTGCCGGTGACCCGGATCGGGAACGGCTGCGCCAGCCACGTGTACCCGTCGTTGTACAGGTAGTAGACGATGTAGTCGCCCGGCGTCAGCCCGGTCGTCGGCAGCGTCGCGGACCCGCTCGCGTTCGGGGTGTACGCCCACGCCAGCGACGGCCCCACGTAGACCTGGTTCGCCGGCCCGTCGCCGGGGTTGCGGTAGAGCCCGACCCAGTTCTTCGCGTTGGCACTGGTCGTCGTGTACGACACCTGCACCGGCGACCCCGCGGCGACGGTGGGGTTGGCGACGGTGAGCGTCCCCGGGAGCGCGGCGGTCAGCTTGAGCTTGACCGGCTGCGCGAGCCACGTGTACCCGTCGTTGGAGAGGTAGTACAGGACGTAGTTGCCCGGCGTGAGCCCGCCGGTCGCGAGGACCCCCGACCCGCTGCCGTCCGGCGTGTACACCCACTTCAGCGACGGCCCGACGTACGCCTCGCTCACCGGACCGTTGCCGGGGTCCGCGTACAGCCCGACCCAGTTCTTCGCCTGGGGCCGCGGCGTCGCGTACTGGAACCGCACGTCGGACCCGACCGCCACCGTCGCGGAGCTGACGGCGAGGGACCCGTCGGCCGCCGCCCTCGCCTCCGGAACCGGCCCGATCAGCACCGCCAGCATCGCCAGCACCATAAGGACAACTCTGCGCACTGAAGCTCTAAATATCGACACTCAACTATTGTGAGGGATCATCTGACGCCGATGTGACATCGTAGCCACATCCCGCCGAACCGCGGCCCAAGAATCGCCGTGACCGCCGCGGGACACCGTTCATCGGCGCGGGTTCTGCCGGGTCCGCGGTGGCAGCGGGATGGCCCTGGGCGGTTCCGGGGTGGAGCGGGCGGTGGCGAAGCGTTACGGTTCTCGATCGGTGGCGTGTTGCGGGGGGCGGCGCACCGGGTGCGGCCCCGGCCCGTGCTGGATCGGGAGGACGGTGGCATGGCGGGGAGCGATCCGGTGCCGGGCGACGTGTGGAGCCTGACGGATCCCGATGAGGGCACCGCCGAACGTCCGATCGTGGTGCCGCCCGGCCCGCCGGCGATGCCGCAGGCCGCGCCGCTGCCGATGTCCGCGGCTCCTCGGGTGTCCGGGCCGCCGGTGCCGCCGATGCCCCAGGCCGCACCGCTGCCGGTGTCCGGGCCGCCGATGCCCCAGGCCGCACCGCTGCCGGTGTCCGGGCCGCCGATGCCATCGCCGGTGGCGCAGGCCACGGTGGCGCAGGACGCGACGACGGAGCTGCCGCTGGTCACGCCGCCGCCGGTCCCGGCACCACCATGGCCGCAGGTGCCGTTCACCGCTCCCCCACCGGCACAGCAGGCCGTGCCGCCGTCCGTACAGCAGGCCGGGCCGCCGCTCCTGCCGCCCGCCGTGGCGCCACCGGTCCAGCAGGCCGGGCCGCCGCTCGTGGGGCTGGGGGCACCGCCGGTACAGGGGCCGCCGGAAGCCTTCGCCGGGGAGGTGGCGCCGCGCAGAAGGGGGCGCACCGGGCTGGTCCTCGCCGCCGCCGGGCTCACGCTGGTCGTCGCGGTCGGCACCGTCGCCGCGGTCAAACTGTCGGGGTCCGGTGGTGGCGGTGGCGCGCCGGTGGTCGTGGCGCAGGAAGGGGACCCGTCCAGGGCGGGCAGCGAGGCCGGCACGGCGTCGGGGACGCCCGACGGTGAGCGGGTGCCGCTGGCGCCGAGCGCCTCGGTGCCGCCCGCGCAGCTGAAGCCCGGCTTCAGGCTGGCCGCGGGGCAGGGGCTGCGCTCACCCAACGGCAGGTTCACGCTCACGCAGCAGCCGGACGGCAACCTCGTCCTCGCCGACGAGGCGAAGCGGGTGCAGTGGTCGTCGCAGACGCCGTCGAACCCGGGCGCGTACGCCAGCTTCAACCGCGACGGCGACCTCGTCGTCTACGGTAAGAGCGGCGGCGTCCTGTGGCACACCGCCACCGGCGGGAAGGGTGCCCTGCTCGAGGTGCGCGACGACGGCAACGCCGTGGTGTCGCAGGCCGGGAAGCAGGAGCTGTGGTCCAGCCAGGGCGAGCGGGGGCGGCTGTATCCGGGCCAGGCGCTGCTCCCCGGGCAGCAGCGCCGCTCCCCCGACGGCCGGTTCACGCTCACCCAGCAGCCCGACGGCAACCTCGTGGTCGCGGGCGCCGACAAGAAGGTCGTCTGGAGCGCGCAGACGGGTGGGCGCTCGGGCGGGTCGGCGCAGATGCAGAACGACGGCAACCTCGTCGTGTACGGCGCCGACAAGCAGCCGCTCTGGTCGTCGGGCACGTACGGCGCCACCGCGGTGACGGCCACGCTCAACGCCGACGGCAACCTCGCCCTCACCTCGGGCGGCAAGGTCCTTTGGGCCACGACCACCGACGGCGTCAGCAAGCTGACCACCGGCCAGCGCCTCCTCGCCGGACAGTCCCGCTCGGCGGCGAAGGGCGGCTTCGAGCTGCTGCAGCAGCCCGACGGCAACCTCGTGCTGCGCAACTCGGCCAAGACCGTGGTGTGGCGCAGCGGCACCAGCGGGCACCCCGGCGCGTCGACGCGGATGCAGCCCGACGGCAACCTCGTCGTCTACGACACCGCGGGCAAGGCGCTGTGGAGCACCAAGACCTACGGCAAGGACGCCGGCTACCTGCTGGTCCAGGACGACGGGTCGGCCGTGCTCTACACCGCGGCCAAGAAGGCCGTCTGGACCAGCAAGACGGCCTGACCCCGGCCGCTGAATTCGGACGCTTTTCTTTTCCGGGCGACACGTTCGTGTGACGCGCGCGGACTCCGTCGGCCGCGCCCAGATACCGTCATTTCCTGGACATCGTCCACGTAATGCCCTGGTTACGCTTCGCGCCACATGCCGGAGTCGTTGCAGGAAAGGGGCTACGAATGGGCAATGTCAGATCGCCACGACGGATATTCATCGCCGCCGTCTCGTGTGTGGCGATGGTGCTCGGAACGCAGTTCATGCTGGCCAGACCGGCGAGCGCGGCCAGCACCGTCACGGTGCGGGTGGTCATCGAACACGTCCTGGAACAGGGGTGCACCGACAACCTGTCCGGTTCGGACTTCTATTCGAAGATCACGATCGGCGGGCAGGACTTCAATTTCGGCCCGATCGACGGTGAGGACGAGATATCACCGGACTGGACCGCGGAAAAGGCGGTCGACGTCGACACGGCGGCCACCGTTCCGGTGGTGATCACCCTGGCGGAGTCGGACGGTTTCCTCAATTTCGAGGACGACGTCTGCGACATCTCGCCCAGCGGTTCGGAGCTCGACCTCACGGTCAACCTGGTGCCGTGCGCCGTCACCGGCGACGTCAGCGGCGTGTGCGCCGGGCCGATCACCTCCGCCGGCAACGGCGACGCCGACATCCGGTTCCGGATCGAGGTCGACCTGCCCGCGGCGACGCCGGGGCTGGCCGTGCGGTGCACCCACACCCCGCTGTGGCCGCAGCCCGGCGACACCGTGACCATCACCGTCGAGTCGCTCGACGGCACGGTCCAGGTGGGCGACACGATGGCCGACCTGTCCTCCGGCGCGCCGGGGCCGGCGCTGGTCGACCACAAGAAGATCGCCGACGACCTGGAGGTGTGGGTCAACGAACCGACCGGACCCGACCTGCACGTCACCGGCAAGACCACCGACAGCTACGTCATCACCGACGTGCCCGCCGGTGACCTCGTGTACGGCTGCACCGCCCACGCCGGCGCCGACCGGGTCTTCACCGGCTGGCGGCGGACCAGGGTCGGCGCGCCCGCCGACGGCACCGCGATCCCGGTCAGCTTCACCGGTGCCCGCACCAACCGGGTCGACGTCGTCTTCATCGCCGACAGCGACAGCTACACCGCGGCGACCGACCCGGCGTTCCTCGCCGACGCGACCGACGTCATCAAGGGCGCCTACTACGGCCAGGACTTCTTCCTCGCCAACCAGCAGCGGTTCAACTTCTGGCTGGCGGACCAGCGCGGCGACGCCGACCGGGTCGCCGCACCGACGCCGGCGAACCCGGCCAACACCAACTGCGTGCTGACCCGGCCGCCGAACTGGTCGAAGGACTACAGCTGGGCCGACACCGGCGTCATCCTGCACCGCGACACCTTCCGGGACTGCGCCAACGGGGGTGTCTTCTCCACCGAGCCGACGTCGCTGGGCACGGTGCTGCACGAGACCGGGCACGCGCCGTTCGGCCTCGCCGACGAGTACTGCTGCGACGGCGGCTACTTCGAGGCGCTGCCGAACCCGAACATGTTCGACACCCTCGCCAAGTGCCAGGCGGACGCCCCGACGCTGGGCCGCACCGCCGCCGACTGCCGGACCGTCACCGATGTCCGGCCGACCCCGGCGAAGAGCTGGTTCCTGTCCGAGCCGACGCCGAACGACCTCATGAACGCCGACCGGCGACCGCCGCAGGCCGCCGACATCAGACGCATGAACTGGTACTTCGACAACTGCGCCGCCGGAAAGTGCTGAGGGGGACGCCATGAGACGCAACCGACGCGCGCTCGCGCTGATCACCGCATCGGCGACCGCCCTCGTCGCGGTCGCGGTCACGGTCGCCGTCACGGTGGCCGGGTCCGCCGCCGCGCCCGGCGACCCGGTCGACCCGGGGACCGCGCCGCAGCCGCAGTACGACTACGCGGACACGGCCAAGTCGTTCCTGGTCGACCTGAACTTCGCCGGCCCGTCCGCGACGCTCGCCGGCGCCACCGTCGGCGAGCAGCGCTCCGTCTCCCACCTCGGCGACCCGCCGCTGCTGCGGCTCACGCTGACGGACGAGGACGGGGCACCGGCCGGCGCGTTCAACGCCTGGGATCCCCGCTGGTACTTCGACCAGACCGACGACGGCGGGGAGCGGCTCGTCGTGCGCGACGGCCCGGGGACGCTGACGGTGCCGTTCGACGCCGACACCGCGACGATGGTGGTGCGCGACGTGAACGCCGGGACGGACCTGGTGACCGTGGACCTGCGGCCCGCGGTGCACGAGTTCTGCGTGGCGCACCCGGGTGACCCCGACTGCGTCGAGGCCGACCTGGCCGTCACCGCGGCGACCGTGACCGGCGACCCGCTCGCCGTCATCGGGCTGCCGAGCACCGTCCAGGTGCGGACGGTCGTGGCGAACCTCGGCCCGGACGGGCCCGTCGACGCCGTCGTGACCCAGACCGCGACCGGGTCGCCGGGCGTCACGGTCACCCCGGCGAGCCGCACGTCCGCCGCCGGCGGGCTCGCGGTCGGCGCCCCGGTGACCCTGGACGGCGCCTACGACGTCACCTGTACCGCGCCGGGCGCCCAGACGGTCACGGTCACCACGACGGTCGCGCCCGCGAAGGCGAAGGTCGTCGACGCCGTCGCCGGCAACAACAGCCGCACGGCGACCTTCGCCGTCGACTGTGCCGTGCCGGTGACGCTGAACATCATGCCGGGCAGCCTCACCAACCCGGTCAACGTCAACCCCGGGGTGCTCCCGGCCGCGGTGCTCACCACGACCGCCGGCCAGTACGGCAACCCCCTGGCCTTCAACGCCGCGACGATCCAGCCGGCCACGGTGCGCATGGGCGTGCGCGGCCCGCTGATCGCCACCGGCGCCGGCGCGCCGGAGGACCACGGCAAGGTCCACCTGGAGGACTCGTACGAGCTCGACGAGCACACCCGCGACGGTGACAAGGACGGCGTGATCCACGCCCGCCGGGACCAGCTCGGCATCCAGCCGGGCACGGTCGAGATCTGCGTCCGCGGCCGGTTCGGCGCGGGCACCGGCACGGCGTTCTTCGGCTGCGACCACATCACCCAGGTCCCGTGACGGACCCATCCGAACGAGCGCCCCGGAGCCCTGGCACGCTGGGCTCCGGGGCGTCCTACAACGCTACCGCGGCGGCGCTCGCGTCCCAGAGCTTCGCGGCCGCCGCGGGGTCGCTCGCGTGCGCCGCCGGCGTGGTGAGCTTGTGCCCGACGTAGTAGCCGCCGTCCGTCAGCTCGGCCGCGGGCGTGGTGGCCAGCCACACCAGCAGCGCACCGGCCTTCTCCGGGGTGGTCAGGAACGGCGCGAACCGGTACACGAGCCGGACCGGTCCCTCGCCGAAGTTGGAGCGCACGACGCCCGGGTGGAAGGACACGCTGGTGACGTCCGGCCAGCGGCGCGCGGCCTCGGCGGCGAAGAGGATGTTCGCGGACTTCGCGGCGCCATACGCGCGACCCCAGCGGTACGTGCCGGCGTCGCCGGTGAAGTCGTCCGGGTCCGGGCGGCCCTGCGTGTGCACCCGCGACGCGGTCGCCACCAGCCGCGCCCCGGTGAGCCGCTCCCGCAGCAGGCTCGTCAGCAGGAACGGGGCCAGGTGGTTGCCCTGGATCGTCGCCTCGTAGCCGTCCGCCGTCCGCCGGTAGCCGCCGACCATCCCGCCCGCGTTGTTGGCGAGGACGTCGATCGACGGGCACGTGTCGAGCAGGTACGCGGCGAGGTCCCGCACTTCCGCGAGCCGCTCGAAGTCGGCCCGGAAGCGCCCCGGCTCGCGGCCGCCGCCCGCGGCCCGCACCCGCGCGACCGCCGCCTCGAGGCGCCCCTCGTCGCGGCCGACGACGACCACCCGGTCGCCCCGGGCGGCGAACTGCTCCGCCGCCGCCAACCCGACACCGGAGCTCGCGCCCGTGATCACCACAGTTCGATCCATCGATGCAGTCTCCACGCCGCGCCCGGGATTCGCACGGCCGCCACGCCAACGCCGCGGTCCCGGTGACGCGCCGGGACCGCGGCACTGGCTTGTCCGGTGGTACGAACTCATGGGGGTGGAGTTGTCGTTCCAGACGAACATGAGCCGGTTGGGCCGCCCTAGGGTTGCCGCATGTCGGAACTGGGTGACATCCATCACTGGCTGCGTGAGCGTCTGCCCGCGCTGCTCGTCGAACACAAGGTGCCGGCCGCCGCGGTGGCGGTCTCGGTCGGGGGTGACGTCATCGACGTCGCCGCCGGCGTCCTGAGCCGGGCAACGGGGGTGGAGGCCACCACCGACTCGGTGTTCCAGATCGGCTCGATCACCAAGGTGTGGACGGCCACGCTGGTGATGCAGCTGGCCGACGAGGGGAAGCTCGACCTCGACGCGCCCGTCCGGCGGTACGTGCCGGAGTTCGTCATCGCCGACGAGGACGCGGCCGCCGCGATCACGGTGCGGCAGCTCCTGAGCCACACGGCCGGGTTCGAGGGTGACGTGTTCACCGACACCGGCAAGGGCGACGACTGCGTCGAGAGGTACGTCGCGACGCTCGGCGACACGCCGCAGCTGTTCGCGCCCGGCACGATGTTCTCGTACAACAACGCCGGGTACTGCGTGCTCGGCCGGGTCGTCGAGGTGCTGCGCGGCAAGCCGTTCGACGCCTGCGTCCGGGAGCACCTGTTCGGGCCGCTCGGGCTGACCCACGCCGCCAACGGCGCCGACGAGGCGATCCTGTTCCGGGCCGCGGTCGGCCACATCCAGCCAGCGCCGGACGCCGACCCGGTGGCGGCGCCCATCTGGGCCCTGGCCCGCTCCAACGCGCCGGCCGGCTCGATGCTCGCCATGCGGGTCCGGGACCTCCTCGCGTTCGGCCGGATGCACCTCGACGGCGGGAAGGCGTCCGACGGCACCCAGGTGCTCAGCGCCGACGCCGTCGCGCAGATGCGGCGACCGGAGGTCACGCTGCCCGCGCTCGGCCTGATGGGCGACGCCTGGGGGCTCGGCTGGGAGGTGTTCGACTGGCCCGGCGGCACGGTCATCGGGCACGACGGCAACACGATCGGCCAGGCCGCGATGCTGCGCCTGGTGCCGGGCCGCGACGTCGCGGTCGCGCTGGTCTCCAACGGGGGCAACCCGTTCGCTCTGTACACCGCGATCTTCACGCGGATCCTTCGGGACCTGGCCGGCGTCGAGCTGCCGCCGCTGCCGGCGCCGCCGGAGGTCCCCGAGACCGTCGACGTCGAGCGCTACCTCGGCACGTACCGCTGCGACGTCGCCGAGCTGGTGGTGGAGCGCGACGGCGACGGCCGGCTCTGGCTGGAGCAGCGGCCCCGGGGCCTGATGGCCCAGCTCGGCGGCCAGGTCGAGCGGACCGAGCTGGTCCACCTCTCCACCGACCGGTTCGTCCCGCTCAAGGCGACGCTCGGCGTCCACCTGCCGCACGTCTTCGTCGGCGACGACGGGACCGGGCACGCCCTGTACATCCACAGCGGTCGCGCGATCCGCCGCGTCGCCAACTGACCACCGGAGGCATCCATGAGATCTGTCCGGACCATCGCCGCCCTCGGTGGTCTCGCGCTCCTGCTCGGCGCCTGCGGCGGCAACGCCGTGACCGGCGACCAGACGTTCGCCGACGGCAAGACGTTCACCATGGTGCTCGGCGCCGACCCCGGCACGCTCGACCCCCACCTCACGTCGCTGTCCGTCGCGATGCTGGTCGACCGGTTCATGTACGACTCGCTCGTCAACATCGACCCGGACGGCAACGAGGTCGCCGGGCTGGCGCAGACCTGGCAGGGCACGACGACGTCCGCCACGTACACGCTGCGCAAGGACGTCAAGTGCGCCAACGGCAGCCCGCTCACCGCGACAACGGTCGCCGACAACATCAACTTCGTCGGCGATCCGAAGAACGCGTCGTCGCGGATCGGGGCGTTCGTCCCGGCGGGCGCCACCGCGAAGGCCGACGACGCGGCCGGCACCGTGACGGTCACGTCGCCCGCGCCGGCCTCGTTCCTCGCCCGGATGGTCGGCGGCCTGCCGATCGTGTGCGACAAGGGCATGAAGGACCGCAACCTGCTCAAGCAGGGCGGCGACGGCACCGGCATGTTCACGCTGACCGAGGCGGTGGCGAACGATCACTACACGTTCACCCGGCGCAAGGACTACGCGTGGGGCCCCGGTGACTGGAAGGCCGACCAGCGCGGGCTGCCCGACACGGCGGTCCTCAAGGTCGTCACCAACGAGTCGACCGCGGCCAACCTGCTGATGTCCAAGCAGGCGAACGCCGCGCAGCTGGTCGGTCCGGACCGGCAGCGGGTGCAGGCGGCGAACCTGCACCAGCGGCAGATCGAGGCGACGCTCGGCGAGCTGTGGTTCAACCACAAGAGTGGGCTGCCCGGCGCCGACGAGCAGGTGCGCAAGGCGCTGGTCCAGGCGCTGGACCTCACCGAGCTGGGCAAGGTCGTCAGCAGCGGCAACGGCAGGCCGCCGACCGGCCTCGTCTCGTCGGGCGGCGCGCCGTGCAAGCAGAACACGGTCGAGGGGAACCTGCCCGGGCACGACCTGGACGCGGCGAAGGCCGCGCTGGACGCCGCCGGCTGGACGGCCGGCGCGGGCGGCGTGCGCGCGAAGGGCGGGCAGAAGCTCACCATCGCGATCGCGTACCCGGCCAGCCTGGGCACCGGCTCGCAGGCCGGCGCCGAGCTCACGCAGAAGGTCTGGACGAGCGTCGGCGCGGAGGTCACCGTGAAGCCGGTGACCGACGCCGAGATCGGCACCGGCCTCCTCGGCGGGCAGCTCGCCTGGGAGGCGGCGTTCCTGCCGCTCAACACGCCACTGCCCAGCCAGGTCGTGCCCTACGTGTCCGGGCCGTCCGCGCCGAACGGCGTCAACTTCTCCGGCATCGACAACGCCGAGTACACCAAGGCGGTCACGGAGGCGTCGGCGGTCGCCGGCACGGCCGGCTGCGAGCAGTGGGCCGCCGCCGAGAAGGCCATCTTCAAGCACGTCGACGTGGTGCCGTTCGTCAACTCGACGGTGCCGATCTTCGGTCAGGGCGCACGGTTCGAGATCGGTGACGGCTCGATGATCCCGCAGTCCATCCGGATGCTGGTGTAAGGAGGTGACCGGCGTGCGAGCGATGACGGAGAAACTCACGGACAACGCGTGGGTGCGGTTCGCCGCACGCCGGTCGCGCCGGCTGCTGCTGTCGGTCTGGGTGCTGCTGACCGCGGCGTTCGGCATGATCCACCTGATCCCGGGTGACCCGGTGCGGGCGGCGCTCGGCGTCGCCGCACCGCCCGAGCTGGTCGCCGCGCGCCGGGAGCAGCTGGGCCTGGACGACCCGCTGTGGCGGCAGTACCTGGACTACCTGGGCGACCTGTCCGCCGGGCGGTTCGGCACCTCGACGGTCTCCGGCCTGCCGGTCTCCCAGGTCATCGCGGAGCGCTACCCGGCGACGCTGGAGCTGGCCGGGTACGCGTTCCTGGTCGCCGTCGCGCTCTCGGTCCCGGTCGGGCTGACCATGGCGGTGCTGACCCGGGGCGGCCGGCGCCGGCGGCTGGAGCTCGGCTTCACCTCGACCAGCGTGTTCCTCGGCGCGGTGCCGGAGTTCCTGATCGGCGCCGGGCTGGTGTACCTGTTCGGGGTCCAGCTCGGGCTGGTGCCGATCGCCGGGCGGGCCGGGCCGGACTCCTACGTGCTGCCGGTCCTCGCCCTGGCCCTCGGCCCGGCCGCGGTGCTCGCCCGGATCATGCGGGTGGAGACCCTGGCGGTGCTGGACGCCGACTACATCCGCACCGCCCGCGCGAAGCGGCTGCCGGACCGGCGGCTGTACCTGCGGCACGCGCTGCCCAACTCGGTGACGGCCACGGTCACCATCGCCGGGCTGCTGCTGGGCGGGCTGGTCGCGGCGACCGTCCTGGTGGAGAACGTGTTCGCGTGGCCGGGCCTGGGCAGCACCATCGTCCAGTCGATCCTGGCCAAGGACTACCCGGTGGTGCAGGGCATCGTGCTGATCTACGGCCTCGGCGTGCTCCTGGTCAACCTCCTGGTCGACGTCGGCCTCGCGCTGCTCGACCCGCGCTCGACGATCAGGGAGAGCTGAACCGTGCCGAAGCGACTGCGTACCCCGCTCGGCGTGACCGCGGCGGTCCTGCTCACGGCGGTGCTGACTCTAACGGTCCTGGCGCCCGTGCTGTGGGGCGGGCGGGCCGACGCCGTGGACACCGCGAACATCCTGCAGGGCCCGTCGGCGGCGCACTGGGCCGGCACCGACGGGCTCGGCCGGGACATCTTCTTCCGGGTCCTGGTCGCCACCCGGCTCTCGGTGGTGCTGGCGCTGCTGTCGACCGGCCTGGGCGTCGTCATCGGGCTGCTGCTCGGCGCCGCGCCGCAGCTGATCGGCGCGCGCCTCGGCCGCCTCGTGACCGCCGGCGTGAACGTCGCGGTCGCGTTCCCCGGGCTGCTGCTCGCGCTGAGCTTCGCGGTCATCTTCGGGGTCGGCACCAAGGGCTCCGTCCTCGCGATCGGCTTCGCGGTCGCGCCCGCCTTCGCGCGGCTGACCGGCACCCTGGTCGCCTCGGTCGCCGAGCGGGACTTCGTCGCCGCCGCCCGGATCGCCGGGGTGGGCCGGCTCCGCGTCCTGGTCCGGCACGTCCTGCTCAACATCGGTGAGCCGCTCGTCGTCAACGCGACCGTCGCGGCCGGCGGTTCGCTGCTCGCCTTCGCCGGCCTGTCCTACCTCGGCCTCGGCGTGCAGGCACCGTCGTACGACTGGGGGCGGCTGCTCGGCGAGGGCCTCAACAGCCTGTACGTCCACCCGCTCGCGGCCCTGGTCCCGGGCGCCGCGGTGGTGCTCGCCGGGCTGGCGTTCAACCTCACCGGCGAGGCGGTCGCCCGGCAGATCGGCCAGAGCACGCCGCTGTTCGCCGCCGTGCGCCGCGCGCCCCGGCAGGAGCCGGCCGCGCCGTCCACAGTGGACAAGGACGGCGACACCGTGCTCGCCGTGGAGAACCTCCGCGTCTCGTTCGGCGAGCTGACCCCGGTCCGCGGGCTGAGCTTCACGATCCGCCGCGGCGAGGCGGTCGGCGTGGTCGGCGAGTCCGGCTCCGGCAAGAGCCTCACCGCCCTGGCGGTCGCCCAGCTGATCGAGGCGCCCGGCGAGGTGCGCGCCGACCGGCT
Organism: Dactylosporangium sp. NPDC050588; assembly: GCF_040654975.1. Taxonomy (NCBI): domain Bacteria; kingdom Bacillati; phylum Actinomycetota; class Actinomycetes; order Micromonosporales; family Micromonosporaceae; genus Dactylosporangium; species Dactylosporangium sp. NPDC050588. Next base: position 43,418 of record NZ_JBFAJA010000005.1, read on the forward strand.
GGAGTTCGCCGGGGAGGACCTGCGGCACGGGCCGAGCCGGGCCCAGCGGCGCCTGCTCGGCACCTCGTTCGCGATGGTGTTCCAGGACCCGATGTCGTCGTTCAACCCGACCCAGCGCATCGGCCGGCAGCTCGCCGAGCCCGCCGTCCAGCACCAGGGCCTCGGCCGCCGGGAGGCGTTCGCGCGGGCCGTCGACCGGCTGCGCGCCGTCCGGCTGCCCGCGCCCGAGCGGCGCGCGCACCAGTTCCCGCACGAGTTCTCCGGCGGCATGCGGCAGCGGGCGATGATCGGGATGGGCCTGATGGGCACCCCGGCGCTCATCGTCGCCGACGAGCCGACCACCGCGCTGGACGTGACCGTGCAGCGGCAGGTGCTGGCGCTGCTGGAGGACATCCGGGCCGCCGACTCGGTCGCGCTGCTGCTGATCAGCCACGACATCACCGTCGTCGGGCAGGTCTGCCAGCGGGTGCTGGTGATGTACGCGGGGCGCGTCGTGGAGGACGTGGCCGCCGCGGCGCTGCCCGCCGGGGCGCGGCACCCGTACACCCGGGCGCTGCTCGCGGCGGTGCCGCACCTCGGCACCGACCGGGACCTGCCGCTGACCGTCATCCCGGGCCGGCCGGTCGAGCCCGGCGAGGTGCCCACCGGCTGCGCGTTCGCGCCCCGCTGCGCGTACGCCGACGAGCACTGCGGGCGCGAGGAACCGCCGCTGGAGACCGACGCCACCGGGGCGCGGGTCGCCTGCTGGCATGTGGGTGAGGTCCGGTGAACGAGCTGAGCTTCCGGGACGTCTCGGTCCGCTTCGGCGGGCGGCGGCGCGGCGTCACCGCCGTCGACCGCGTCGACCTGACCGTCCCCGCCGGCAGCGTCGTGGGGCTCGTCGGCGAGTCCGGCTCCGGCAAGTCGACCCTCGCCCGCGCCGCGGTCGGCCTCGCCCCGCTGTCCGGCGGGGAGATCCTGCTGGACGGGCGGCGGCTGCCGCGCACCCCCGGCACCGACGCCGGACGCCGCGTGCAGATGGTGTTCCAGGACCCGTACTCGTCGCTCGACCCACGGATGACGATCGGCGCCTCCATCGCCGAGGCGGTGCCGCGCGGCACGACCGCCGCCGCCCGCCGTGCCGAGGTCGCCCGGCTCCTCGACCTGGTCGAGCTGGCGCCGGAGCGGGCCCGGCAGTACCCGGCGCAGCTGTCCGGTGGCCAGCGGCAGCGGGTCGCCCTCGCCCGCGCCCTCGCCGCCCGCCCCGACGTGATCGTCGCCGACGAGATCACCTCCGCGCTGGACGTGTCCATCCAGGGCACCGTGCTGAACCTGGTGCGCGACCTGCAGCGCCGGCTGGGCCTGTCGATGCTGTTCATCTCGCACGACCTGGCGGTCGTCCGCTACGTCAGCGACGTCCTCGCCGTCATGTACCTCGGCCGGATCGTCGAGTGCGGGCCGGTCGACGACGTGCTCGGCGACCCGCAGCACCCGTACACCCGGCAGCTGCTCGCCTCGGCTCCGCAGCCCGGCGGCCCCGGGCCGGCGCTGCCCGGCACGCTCGCCGGTGTCGGAGCCGTCCTGGACGCCGCGGAACCCACGGACCCGCACCACCCGCCGGCCGGCTGCCGGTTCCACCCCCGCTGCCCGGTCGGCCCGCTCGTGCTCCGGCGCGACGTCTGCCGCGACACCGAACCGGACGGCGCCGCCCACCGGCACCTGGCCGCCTGCCACTTCGCCGCGCCGCGACCCGGCCTTGACAAGCAAGCCCCGCTTCCCACGAGGAGTCTGTCGTGACCCGACGCCAGCGCATCGACGACCTGCCCACCCTCGCCGCGCCGGAGCAGCCGGCGATCGCGCCGGACGGCTCGCGGGTCGTCTATGTGCTCCGCACCGTGGACGCCGAGGCGGACCGCACCCTGCACAACCTCTGGTGGGCCGGCACCCGCTCCGGCGGGCCGGAGCAGCTCACCCGCGGCGGCGCCGACACGGCCCCGGCGTGGTCGCCGGACGGCCAACGGATCGCGTTCCTGCGGGCCACCGGCGGAGCGGCGCAGGTGTGGCTGCTGCCCGCCGGCGGCGGCGAGCCCGAGCAGCTGACGACGCTGCCGCTGGGCGCCGGCCGGCCGGTGTGGAGCCCCGACGGCACGGCGATCGCGTTCGCCGCGCCGGTCGACCTGCACGCCGCCGACGGCGAGGACGACGCGGCCCGGCAGCGGCGCGGCGCCGCGCCGATCGTCGCGGACCGGCTCGACTACCTCGCCGACGGCGCCGGCTACCTGCGCACCATGCGCAGCCACGTGCACGTCGTGGACGTGGCCACCAGGACGTGCCGCCGGTTCACCGACGGCGACTGGCACGCGGGCGACCCCGCCTGGTCGCCGGACGGCACCCGGCTCGCCTACGCGGCGGCCACCGCGCCCGACGCGGACCGGACGATGCACTGCCCGGTGTACGTGCGCTCCGCCACCGACCCGGCGGCGCCGCCACGGCTCGCCGGGCTCGCCGACGGCACCGGCGGCCCCGTCACCTGGGCCGCGGACGGCGAGGCGCTGCTGGTCACCGGGTTCCCCGGCCCGCTCACCGGCCACGCGCACCTGCTGCGCGTGCCGCTGGACGGCGGGCCCGTCACCAGCCTGTCCGCCCCGCTGGACCGCAACGTCATGCCGGGCGGGCCGGGCTACCCGGGCGCGCTCCCGGTGACCGTCGACAGTGGACGGTCGGTGCTGTTCTGCGCCCGCGACCGCGGCGACACCCACCTCTACACCGTCCCGGCCGGCGGCGGCGACCCGCGACCGGTCCTCGCCGGCGCCGGACGCTCCGTCGCCGGCCTGTCCGTCGCCGGCGGCACCGCGGTCGTCCTGCTGCTCACCCCGACCTCCCTCGGCTCGCTCATCGCCCTCGACCTGAGCACCGGCGACGAGACGGTGCTGGTCGAGCGGGACGCCGAGGCCGACCTGTTCCCGCGGCTGGAGCGGGAGTTCACCATCTCCGACGGCACCGTGGTGCACGGCTGGCTGGTCCGCGACCCGGCGGCGACCGGGCCCGGCCCGCTGCTGCTGGACATCCACGGCGGCCCGCACAACGCGTGGAACGCCGCCGCCGACGACGTCCACCTGTACCACCAGGAGCTCGCCGCGCGGGGCTGGACCGTGCTGCTGCTCAACCCGCGCGGCAGCGACGGCTACGGCGAGGCCTTCTACACCGCCGCGGTCGGCGCCTGGGGCGTCGCCGACGCCAAGGACTTCCTGGAGCCGGTCGACGCCCTCGTCGCGGAAGGGGTCGCCGACCCGGCCCGGCTCGCCGTCGCCGGCTACAGCTACGGCGGCTACATGACCTGCTACCTGACCGGTGTCACCGACCGGTTCGCCGCGGCCGTCGCCGGCGGCGTCGTCAGCGACCTGACCAGCGAGTCCGGCACCGCCGACGCGGGCCACTTCCTCAACGCCTTCGAGCTCGCCGGTGGCTCGGTCGCCGACATGTCACCGATCACCCGGGTGGACCAGGTCCGCACCCCGACCCTGATCCTGCACGGCGCCGCCGACGTGCGGTGCCCGGCCGGGCAGGCGCAGCAGTGGCACACCGCGCTGCGCGAGCGGGACGTGCCGACCCGCCTCGTCCTCTACCCTGACGCCTCGCACCTGTTCATCCTGCAGGGCCGGCCGTCGCACCGGATCGACTTCAACCGCCGGATCGTCGACTGGGTCGAGCGGTTCGCCGCCGACCGCGAACCCCGCCGGCCCGCCCTGGACGCGGCGCACTGGCAGCGCCGGCTGACCGCCCTCGCCCAGCGGCACAAGGTGCCCGGCGCGACGCTCGGCATCCTGCGCCTGCGCCCGCACAACGACGAGCTCGTGGAGGCGGCGTACGGCGTCGTCAACAAGGACACCGGCGTCGCCACCACCACCGACTCGGTGTTCCAGATCGGGTCGATCTCGAAGGTGTGGACCGCGACCGTGGTCCTGCAGCTCGTCGACGAGGGCCTGCTCGACCTGGACGCGCCGGTCGCCGACGTGCTGCCCGAGTTCCGCCTCGCCGACCCGGAGGTCACCAAGCAGGTCACCATGCGGCACCTGCTCACCCACACCAGCGGCATCGACGGCGACGTGTTCACCGACACCGGTCGCGGCGACGACTGCCTCGAGCGGTACGTGGCGCTGCTCGCCGAGCAGACTCAGAACCATCCGCTCGGTGTCACCTGGTCGTACTGCAACGCCGGTTTCTCCCTCGCCGGCCGGGTCATCGAGAAGCTGACCGGCGGCACCTGGGACGCCGCGCTGCGGGCCAGGCTCTCCGGCCCGCTCGGGCTGCGCCGCACCGGCACGCTGCCGGAGGAGGCCCTCGCCCACCGGACCGCGATCGGCCACGTCGGTGAGGACCCCGACGACCTGAAGGTCGCGCCGGCGTGGGCGCTGCCCCGCTCGCTCGGGCCGGCCGGCCTGATCAACGCCACCGCCGCCGACGTGCTCGCGTTCGCCCGGCTGCACCTCACCGGCGGGCTCGCCCCCGACGGCACCCGGGTGCTGAGCGAGGCGAGCGCCGCCGCGATGGCCGCCGAGCACGCCGAGCTGCCCGACAAGTACTCCCTCGGCGACTCGTGGGGGCTCGGCTGGATCCGGTTCGGCTGGGACGGGCACCGGCTCATCGGGCACGACGGCAACACCATCGGCCAGTCCGCGTTCCTGCGCCTGCTGCCCGAGCAGGGCCTCGCCGTCACCCTGCTCACCAACGGCGGCAACGGCCGCGACCTCTACGACGAGCTCTACCGGGAGATCTTCGCCGAGGCGGCCGGCGTCGCGATGCCGCGCCCGATCGCGCCGCCCGCCGAGCCGGTCCAGGTCGACTTCCAGCGGTACCTCGGCACGTACGAGCGGGCCAGCGTCCGCATCGAGGTCTTCGAGCGCGACGGCGGGCCGGTCATGCGGAGCACCGTCACCGGCCCGATCGCCGAGCTGATCCCGGACCCGGTGAGCGAATACGCGATGGTCCCGGTCGAGGACGACCTGTTCCTGGTCAAGGAGCCGTCGGCGCAGAACTGGGCGCCGGTCACGTTCTACGCGCTGCCGACCGGCGAGCCGTACCTGCACTTCGGGGTGCGGGCGACGCCGAAGGTCCACAATGGACACTGAGCTGGACACCGTTTCCCTGCTGCGGTCGATGCGGGCGGCGCTGCCGGCGCTGCTCGCGGAGATCGAGACGCTCGTGCGGGCCGAGTCGCCGTCCACCGACCTCGCCGCCGTCGCCCGCAGCGCCGACGTGCTCGCCGGTGTCGGCGCCCGGCGCCTCGGCGTCGCGCCGGACCGGATCGTCGTCGACGGCCGCACCCACCTGCGCTGGCGGCTCGGCGCCGGACCGGACCGGGTCCTGCTGCTCGGCCACCACGACACGGTGTGGCCGGTCGGCACCCTCGCCACGCACCCGTTCGCCACGACCGGCGGGCGGCTGCGCGGCCCCGGCTGCTTCGACATGAAGGCCGGGGTCGTGATGGCGCTGCACGCGGCCGCCGCCGCGGCCGGGCGGGGCGCCGCCGTGACCGTGCTCATCACCGGCGACGAGGAGATCGGCTCGCCGAGCTCCCAGGCGCTCGTCGAGCAGGAGGCGGCCGGCGCCCGCGCCGCGCTCGTCCTCGAACCGTCCGCGGACGGTGGCGCGCTCAAGACCGCCCGCAAGGGCGCCGGGTTCTACCGGATCCGGATCGCCGGCCGGGCCGCCCACGCCGGGCTCGAGCCGGAGCGCGGGATCAACGCCGGCGTCGAGCTGGCCCACCAGGTCCTCGCCGTGCACCGGCTCGGCGACCCCGCCCTCGGCACCACCGTCACACCGACCGCGGTGTCGGCCGGCACCACCACCAACACCGTGCCGGCCGCCGCCGAGCTCGCCGTGGACGTCCGCGTCCGCGACGAGGCCGAGCAGCACCGGGTCGCCGCCGCCCTCGCCGGGCTGCGCCCCGTGCTCGACGGCGCGACCCTCGAGGTCGAGGGCGGCGGCAACCGCCCGCCGCTGACCGCCGCCGCGTCCGCCGGCCTCTTCGCCCGCGCCGCCGTGCTCGCCGCCGGGCTGGGCCTGCCGCCGCTGACCGGGGCCGCCGTGGGCGGGGCGTCCGACGGCAACTTCACCGCCGGCGTCGGCACGCCGACGCTCGACGGGCTCGGCGCGGTCGGTGGCGGCGCGCACGCCGACGACGAGCACGTCCTCGTCGACGCGCTGCCCGGGCGCACCGCGCTCGTCGCGGCCCTGGTGCTGGACGTCTCAGCCGCCGCGGGGGGTGCGTGATGGCGACCCTCGACGCCACCGACGCTGCTGCAGCCGTCGCCGACGCCGCCGACGCGCAGGCGCGGGCCGCCGCGGACGCGGCCGGGGTGACCATCCGCGAGATCACCGGCGACGACGGCTTCCAGGCGATGCACCGGCTGTTCGACCGGATCTGGCGGCCCGACCCGGCCAACCAGCCGGTCACCGCCGTGCTGCTGCGGGCGTTCAGCAAGGCCGACAACTACGTCGCCGGCGCGTACGACGGGGACGAGCTCGTCGGCGCGTGCGTCGCGTTCTTCGGCCCGCCGGCGCACGCGACCATGCACAGCCACATCACCGGCGTCGCGGCCGGCGGCGGGCGGCGGGCGGTCGGGTTCGCGCTCAAGACGCACCAGCGCGGCTGGGCCGTGCGCCGCGGGCTGCGGACCATCTCGTGGACCTACGACCCGCTCGTCGCCCGCAACTCCTACTTCAACCTGGCGAAGCTGGCCGCGACCCCGGCGGAGTACCTGACCAACTTCTACGGCGGCATGAACGACGGGCTCAACGGCGCCGACGACAGCGACCGGCTGCTGGTCAGCTGGGACCTGGCCGCGCCGGCCGTGGAGGCGGCGTGCGGCGGGCGGCCGGCTACCCGTACCGTCGAACACGAACTGCACCGGGGCGCGGTGGTCGGCCTGGGACGCTCCGCGGACGGCCGCCCCGCACCCGGTGACCTCGACAAGGACACAGACGGGCGGGCGATCCTGGTGGCGGTGCCGCCGGACATCGAGACGCTGCGGCGGACCGATCCGGACGCCGCCCACGCCTGGCGGATCGCGGTCCGCGAGACGCTCGGCACGCTCATGGCCGGCGGCCGGCGGGTGACCGGCTTCGACCGGGGCGGCTGGTACGTGCTCACCGAAGGGAACGACGGGACATCATGAAACTCACCGGGGTCGAGCTGCGGCGCGTCAAGATGCCGCTGGTGGCGCCCTTCCGCACCTCCTTCGGCACCAGCACCGACCGGGACCTGCTGCTGCTGCGGGCGGTCACCCCCGACGCCGAGGGCTGGGGCGAGTGCGTGGCGATGGCCGACCCGCTGTACTCCTCGGAGTACGTCGAGGCCGCCATCGACGTGCTCACCCGGTTCCTCGTGCCGGCGCTCGGGGCGGCCCCGCGGCTGGACGCCAACGCGGTCGGGCCGGTGCTCGCGCCGTACAAGGGACACCGGATGGCGAAGGCGGCCCTGGAGATGGCCGTCCTCGACGCGGAGCTGCGCGCCGCCGGCCGGTCCTTCGCCCGGGAGCTCGGCGCGGTCCGCGACCGCGTGCCGTGCGGGGTCTCCGTCGGGATCATGGACTCGATCGGCGAGCTGCTCGACGCGGTCGCCGGGTACGTCGCCGACGGGTACGTGCGGATCAAGCTGAAGATCGAGCCCGGCTGGGACGTCGAGCCCGTCCGGGCGGTCCGCGAGCGCTTCGGCGACGCGCTGCTGCTCCAGGTCGACGCCAACACCGCCTACACCCTCGCCGACGCCCGGCACCTGAGCCGGCTCGACCCGTTCGACCTGCTGCTCATCGAGCAGCCCCTCGACGAGGAGGACCTGCTCGGCCACGCCGCCCTGGCGAAGCTCATCCGCACCCCGGTCTGCCTCGACGAGTCGATCACGTCGGCCCGCAGCGCGGCCGCGGCGATCACGCTCGGCGCCTGCGAGATCGTGAACGTGAAGCCCGGCCGGGTCGGCGGCTACCTGGAGGCGCGCCGGATCCACGACGTCTGTGTGGCGCACGGCGTGCCGGTCTGGTGCGGCGGGATGCTGGAGACCGGCATCGGGCGGGCCGCGAACGTGGCGCTCGCCGCGCTGCCCGGCTTCACCCTGCCCGGCGACACGTCCGCCTCCGGCCGCTACTACCGCACCGACGTCACGGCGCCGTTCGTGCTCGACGACGGCCACCTGGCCGTGCCGGCCGGGCCGGGCCTCGGCGTCGAGCCGCTGCCGGACGTGCTCGCCGGGATCACCACCGAGACGACCTGGATCCGGATCTAGAATTCCTGGTGTGCGACCACAGGCCAGCCTCGGGCGCGTCCTGGACGACCTCGGCGCGACCCTGCTCGAGCTGGTCCACGGCGACCCGGACCTCCACCCGCGGCAGGCCGCCGCGATCGGCGGCGTGGTCATCCACGACCCCCTCGACGAGCCGGTGCTCCCCCAGCACGCGCTGGTCCTCGGGGTCGGCGTCGGCGACGCAGACGAGACCGCCCGGCTGCTGCGCACGCTCGGCCGGCAGGAGGCCGTCGCGCTGGTCGTGCGGGCGCCGGTGCCGGCCGACCCCGACCTGGCCGCCGCCGCGGCGGAGTCCGGGGTGGCGCTGCTCGGGCTGACCCGCGGCGCGTCATGGGCGCAGCTCGCCGCGCTGCTGCGCTCGCTGCTGGCCGAGGGCGACGTCGGCGACGCCGAGCCGCAGACCCTCGGCGGGGTGCCGGCCGGTGACCTGTTCGCGCTCGCCAACGCGATCGCGGCGCTGCTCGACGCGCCGGTCACCATCGAGGACCGCAGCTCCCGCGTCCTGGCCTACTCGGGCCGGCAGGACGAGGCCGACCGATCCCGCATCGAGACGATCCTCGGCCGGCAGGTGCCTGAGCGGTACTCGCGCCAGCTCACCGACCGGGGCATCTTCCGCGACCTGTACCGCAGCGACCAACCCGTCTACGTCGAGCCCGGCGGCGACGACTTCTTCCTGCTGCCCCGGGTCGCGGTCGCGGTCCGGGCCGGCGACGAGATCCTCGGCTCGATCTGGGCGGCCGTGCAGGGGCCCCCGAACCTCGACCGGATGCAGGCGCTGCGGGACGCCGCCCGGGTCGTCGCGCTGCACATGCTGCGCATCCGGGCCGGCGCCGACGTCGAGCGCCGGCTGCGCACCGACCTGCTCAGCACCGCCCTGGAGGGCGGGCCGGGGGCGCTGGACGCGTTGACCCGCCTCGGGCTCGCCGACCGGCCGGTCGCCGTGCTCGGGCTCGCGCTCCTCCCCCGCCCCGACGACCCGTCCGGCGTCACCGCCGACGCGGGCCTCGCCACCGACCGGCAGCGGCTGGCCGACGCGCTCGCCATGCACATCGGCGCGGTGCACCCGCGCTCGGCGGCGGCGCTCGTCGGCGACGTCGTCTACGGGCTCGTCCCGGTCGCCCGCGGCCGCGCCGACGGCGCCGTCCGCATCGCCACCGACTTCCTCGACCGGGTCGGCGAGCGCACCCCCGCGGTCGCCGGCATCGGCCCGGTCGCGCAGGACGTGGCGGGGCTCGCCGCGGCGCGGGCGGAGGCGGACCGGGCGCTGCGGGTCCTGCGCACCGGCAACACCGCCGGGCGCCGGGTCGCCCGGCTCGCCGACGTGCACGTGGAGGCGCTGCTGCTGGACCTCGCCGACGTCGTGTCGGCCCGCGGCGACCGGCCCAGCGGCGCGGTGGCGAACCTGCTCGCCTACGACGCCAAGCACAACACCAACCTCGTCGACACGCTGCGGGCCTGGCTGGACGCCTTCGGCGACGCGGTCGCCGCCGCCGCGGCCATGTACGTGCACCCGAACACCTTCCGGTACCGGCTGCGCCGGGTGGCCGAGGTCGGCCCGCTCGACCTGCACGACCCCGACGCCCGCTTCGCCGCGATGCTGGAGCTGCGCCTCGCCGCCCGCCCCACCGAGTGACCCGTCGAGGCCGGCGGCAGGTCAGGCGACGGCGGCGAGCAGGCGGTCCGGGGCCTCCAGCTGCGGCAGGTGCCCGGCGCCCGGCAGCAGCGTGAACCGGGCGCCGGGAATGGCGCCGGCGTAGGCGCGGCCGTAGGCGGGCGGGGCGATGCCGTCGGACTCGCCCCACACCACGTGCACCGGCAGGTCGACCGTGGCGAGCCGGTCCCGCAGGCCCGGGTCGGTCATCGACATCCGGGTGTACGCGGCGAGCGCCGCCAGGTCGGGCTTCGGGCGGTCCGGGTCCGGCGGGAAGCGCGCCGGGTCGTGGAACGACAGCTCGGCCAGCCCGGCCGGGGTCAGGCCGGACACGTCGGTGACCGGATGCTCCGGCACGTCGAGGCCGACCGCGTTCACCAGCACGACCCGGCCGACCCGCGGGCTGCGCAGCAGCGCCAGCTCGGCGGCGACCCAACCGCCGATCGAGTTGCCGAGCACCGTCACGGCCCGGACGTCCAGGCGGTCGAGCAGGCCGGCGTACAGCGCGGCGAGCCCCGCGACGGTGGTGAGGCCCGCGGGTCGGGGCGTGCCCGCGAAGCCGGGGTGCGTCGGCACGATCACCCGCGCGTCCCGGGACGCGGCGAGCAGCCCGGCGAAGGGCAGCATCGAGCGCGGGCCGGCACCGCCGTGCAGGAGCAGGAACGGCTCGGCGCCCGCGCCGAGCTCGAGGAGGGTCACGTCGTCATCGGTCACCGGTCCAGGATTCGGTCCCGGGGCGGGCGGCGGGAGAGGATGGTCCATCGTGGGACCCGCACCAACACCCAGCGCCGCCCGTCGCGCCGCCCTGGCGGACTTCCTCCGGACCCGCCGCGCTGCGCTGCGCCCGCAGGAAGCCGGCCTGGACCCGGGCCCGGGCCGCCGTCGCACGCCCGGCCTGCGCCGCGAGGAGGTCGCGCAGCTGTCGGGCGTGGGCCTGTCCTGGTACACGTGGCTCGAGCAGGGCCGCGACGTCGCCCCGTCCGCGCAGGTGCTGCTCGCGCTGAGCCGGGCCCTCGCGCTCACCCCGTCGGAGCGCGACCACCTGTTCCTGCTCGCCGCCGTGGCCCCGCCGCAGCCCGGGGACGGCCCGGTCGACGAGGAGACGGCCGCGTTCGTCGACGCGCTGCTGCCGCACGTCGCGTTCGTGCTGGACCCGCGGTTCGACGTGGTCGCGCACAACCGGGCCGCCGAGATCATCATGTCGGGCCTGGTCGCGCCCCCGGCGGGCGGGCGGCGCAACCTGCTGCTGTGGCTGTTCGACCCGGAGGGCTGGGACACCGGGTCGCCGGCGTGGCAGCGGACCGCCCACGCGAACCTGCTCGACTTCCGCAGCGAATACGCCCGGCACCCCGGCGACCCCGCCTCCGTGGCGCTGGTCGAGGAGCTCACCGCGCGCAGCCCGGCGTTCCGGGACTGGTGGGCCGGGCACGACGTGCGGGTCCTGGAGCCGTCCCGCAAGCGGATCCCGCACCCGGTGCTCGGCGACCTCGCGTTCCTGTCGGCCCAGAGCCGCCCCGCCCACGCGCCGTGGCTGCGCCTGCGGATCCTGGTGCCCGCGGACGACCGCACCCGTGCGGTGATCGGGGACCGCCGGCTATGACGGCTGGAGGCAGGGGGTCTCGGCGGTGGCGAGCGGGGCGGCGGTCTGCGGGGCGGTGATCTCGACCGACACCGCGACGCAGCCCCGGCCGGTGCCCAGGACGTTGCCGAAGACGCTGAAGACCTGGGGCGGGACCAGGTACGGGTAGTCGAACCCGCTCGTCCCGCCGTCGGAGGGGCGGGTGGCGCGCAGCCGGATCGTGGCGCCGGTCGGGACCCGTTCGGTGGAGACGAACAGCGGCCACGCGGCGTGGCAGTGCGGCGAGAACCGCAGAGTGAGGCTGCCGTACGGCGGCTGGGACGCGTCGCGGTCCGGGACGGGCACGGTGCGGGCGCTGACCGCGTCGAGCTGGCAGCGCTGCTCCTGCGGGTCGCTGCCGTCCGCGGCGGCGAACCCGGCCGCCGATGCCGCCCCGGAGGCGTTCGCGGCGGGTGTACCGGACGCGCCGGCGGACGGGGCGGTCCCCGGGCCGGACGTGAACGCGCCGGTGGCGGCGGCGACCGCGACGACCAGCGACCCGACCAGGGCGGCGATCCCGACCGTCAGCGCGAGGGGGCCACGGGCCGGGCCGTCCGGGGATCCGGGCGAGGCGACCACGTCGGCCGGCTCGGGCAGGGCGGCGGCGGCCGGCCCGGGCACAGCGGCCGGCTCGGTCGCGGTGGCCGGCCGGTGCAGCAGGTCGTGCTCGCGGCGCCAGCGCTCGCGCCACTCCCGGTCGTCGCCGCCGCAGGCCCGCACGAACGCGAGGGTCAGCTCCTGCGACGGCAGCCGGTTGCCGGACAGCACGCCCGCCAGCGCGGTGTGCGAGTAATGGCTCGCGCCGGCCATCTTCCGCAGCGACGGCTGGCCCGCCCCGCGGCGCAGCTCGGCGAGGTCGGCGACGAATTCGGTGAGCCGGTCCTCGGCCGACGGCGGCCCGCCGGAACTTCCGTTTTGACCCGTCATGGACGCTCCCTGCGATGTAAAGCCTGGTGTCAACCTGCGTCAAGCCCGTGCTTTCCAACCGTGCGCACGGGAAAGATCGGGCCGGTATCGAATGCCCGCTTGATTGGCGTCGGTCAATAGGATCTCACGCTTCGCGTAGCGCCGCGCACGTATCCGAATGGCTCGAATGAACACCCGGCCCGGGGATACCCGGATCGCCGGTCGCCGTCCTGCGCGCATTCTTCAGCGTTCGACCAGGGAGGTTCCGCGTGCACCATCGCAAGGTCAGAGCGATCCTGCTCGCCCTCGGCGTCACCGTCGCGCTGCTGGCCGGCACGGCAGCCCCGGCGGCGGCCGGCATCAGCGGGTACAGCGTCACCGGCACCGGCGGCGTCGGGCTGCAGGTGCGCACCAGCCCCTACGACGCGGGCGCGTCCGCGGTGGCCGTGCTCGGCGACGGCACCCCGTTCGTCGCCGAGTGCGCCGTGCGCGGCCGCAACATCAGCGGCAACACGGTCTGGCACCAGATCAGCTCGCCGGCCGTCGGCTGGATCAGCGACTACTACACCAACACGCCCGGCTTCAACCAGTACCTCCCGGGCGAGCCCGAGTGCGGCGGCCCGCCGCCCACCGGCACCCGCGAGGACCGGGCCCTGGCCTGGGCCCGGTCGGTGATCGGGCAGGCGTACACCAACGGCGACCTCGGCGACTCCAACCACGCCTGGGACGGCTGGTGCGACAACTTCGTCGGGCACGCCTACGGCCGGGCCGCCAGCGGCTACGCGTCCGCGATCGTGCACTACAACAGCCTGTACAACCGCGGCCTGATCCACACGACGGGCACCCCGCCGGCGGGCGCGCTGGTCTTCTTCAACAGCGCACCGATCAACGGCTACTTCGGCCACGTGATGCTGTCGGAGGGCAACGGCAACTACATCACCTCCGCGCCGACCGTGCGCCGCGTGAACCTCAGCTGGCCCGGCGCCCCCTACATCGGCTGGTCCTACGCCGACCCCGAGTGGGCCGGGCGCTAGCTCCCCCTCGACAGACCCCCTCGAAAGGAATGCGATGCGTCGCCTCCTGCACCCCCTCCTGTACCCCCTCGTGGCACTCCTCGCCGCGGCGCTGACGCTGGTCGTGCCCACCGCCGCGCACGCCGCGACCGGCATCGACCTGTGCGCGCAGACCGGCTACGCGGCCGGGTTCCGCGGCAACTCCCTCGTCACCGCCGTCGCCATCGCGATGGCCGAGTCGTCGTGCAACCCGTCGGCGTCCGGATACAACCCTGCCGGCCAGGGCTGCCCGAACGGCTCGACCGACCGCGGGCTGTGGCAGATCAACAACTGCTGGCACCCGGAGGTCAGCGACACCTGCGCGTACAACGCCCAGTGCAACGCCAACGCCGCCTACACGATCTCCTACAGCGGCACGTACTGGCAGCCGTGGTCGACCTACAACAACGGCGCCTACAGCGGCTACCTGTCGGCCGCGCAGGCCGCGGTCAACCGCCTCGGCAACCCGCCGGGCAACGTGACCGGCACGATCCTGGCCAGCCCGTCGCTGAACATCCGGTCCGGCCCGGGCACCGGCTACGGCTCGGTCGGCTCCGCCGCGTACGGCGCCGTCGTGAACATCACCTGCTACACCTTCGGCGAGTACGTCGGCGGCGGCTACTGGCCGTCCTCCACGTGGGACCGGATCACCAACCCGGCCACCGGCGCCACCGGCTACGCGGCCGACACGTGGATCTCCACGACGTACGACGTCAAGACCATGGTGCCGCAGTGCTGAGGCGGGCCCCGGCCGCCCTGGCCACCGCCGCGCTGCTCGGCGCCGTCCTGGTCGCGCCGCAGCCGGCCACGGCGGCGGAGTACGTCAGCAACGACACCTTCTCCGGCGGGACGGCGAGCTGGAACATGCCGACCGGCGGCGGCGCGGCCGGGACCGAGACGTGCTGCGCCAACCCGCCCGGCGGGGCGCCCAACGCGTTCTTCCACCCCAACGGGCAGGGCAGCGGCACGAGCCTCAACGCCAACCTGGTGAGCTGGCAGAACATCGCCGGCGCGCCGTCCGGGACGTACACGCTGAGCGCGAAGGTCCGCGGGTCCGGCGGCGTGCAGCAGTCGTTCGTGCAGGCCGACAACGGGCTGTTCGACAGCACCTACTGCCGCTCCGCGCCCACCAACACCGGCTCGTGGATCACCGTGTCGTGCTCGTTCACCTACACGGCCGGCAGCACGCTGCACGTCGCGATCGCCACGTCGAACCTGCCGGCCACCAACGGCGGCTGGGTCGCGTTCGACGACGTGTCGCTGACCGGCGGTGGCGGCGAGAACCCGCCGTACGACCTGGCGACGTACGTCATCCGGGCCGACGGCGCCAACAGCACCCCGCACCACATGAACACGGGCGAGAACAACCAGCTGCAGTACTCCGGCGGCCGCTACTACCAGGTGAAGAACGCGCACTGGGAGGAGCTCTGGGCGACGTCGACCGCGATCTACCGCTTCCGGGACACGTCCGACCCGAACACCTACTACGGGCTCTACACCAGCGGCGGCGCGCAGGGCGACCTGTGGATCGGCCGGTACGTGTCGCCGGGGTACTCCCTGGTGCGCAGCCCGTCGATCAGGGTCTACAACAAGAGCGACTGCGGCGCCGCGCCCGGCTGGGGCACGGACCCGTCCAGGATCGTGTTCATGCAGTACTTCGCGTCGTGGACCAGCCCGTCGGGCGTGACCCTGAGCAACGTGATCTGGCTGCAGTCGCAGCACACGTTCAACGGGGTCTACAACCGCTGGGAGGACTACTACTACGCGAAGGGCCTCGGGCTCGTCGCCTTCTACGGCTACGACTACCAGCTGCCGGGCTCCGGCCCGACGTTCCAGGGCTGGATCGACAGCACGTCCGCCACCACCCCGGTCCGGGAGAGCGTCTGCACCCCGTGACCGCCTGACCGGCCGGCGGCGGGCGGGTTCCCGGCCCCGCCGCCGGCCGGCAGGAATCAGGTCGATGCCGCGAGGGCGGTCCAGGCGGCGGAGACCGGGGCGAAGCCGCGCAGGTCGCCCGGGCCGCCCATCCTGTTCATGGCGTAGGCGTAGGTCGCCCGGGCGTCGAGGTCGATGACGGCCAGGGAGCCGCCGGCGCCGCCCCAGTACAGCGTGTCCGGCCCGGGCATGAACGGCCCGCCGACCGCGAAGCCGACCCCGAAGCGCACCGGCATGCCGAGCACGAGGTCGGTGCCCTCGACCTGGACCTCCAGGGCGCTGCGGCAGGTCGCCTCGGACAGGAGGCGGCGGCCCCGGGTGACGCCGCCGCAGGCGAGGACCGTGTGCACCAGGGCGACGGACCGCGCGTTGCCGGTGCCGCCACCGGCGGGGATCTCCGCCGCCCGCCACGCCCGCGAGCCGGCCACGGCCGTGTCCAGCCGCGGGTTGTGCGCCGCGTTGTCCTGCAGCTCGGTCAGGCCGCCGGCGAACGGCTCCTCGTCCGGCGGGACCAGGTCGGCGACCCGGGGCTCCTCGGACTCCGGCAGCCCGATGTGGAAGTCCGCGCCGAGCGGCTCCGCGAGCTCCTGCCGGAACACGGTGCCCAGCGTCCGCCCGGTGATCCGCCGGACGATCTCGCCGATCAGGAACCCCTGCGTGACCACGTGGTAGCCGGAGGCGGTGCCGGGCCGCCAGAACGGCTCCTGCGCCGCCAGCAGGGCGGTCACCTTCTCCCAGTCGTACAGGTCCGCGGGTGCGAGGGGCTCGCGCCAGCCGGACAGCCCGGCGGAGTGGCTCATCACCTGCGCGACGGTGACGTCGCCCTTGCCGCCGGCCGCGAACTGCGGCCAGTACCGGGCGACCGGCGCGTGGAAGTCCAGCTCGCCCCGGTCGGCGACCAGCAGCGCCGTCAGCGCCGCCATCGTCTTGGTGATCGAGTAGACGTTGACGATCGTGTCCCGCTCCCAGGGCCGGACCCCGGCCGCGTCGGCGTGCCCGCCCCACAGGTCGGCGACGATCTCACCGTCGACGGTGGCGCAGAAGGACGCCCCCGCCTCGGCGCCGTCGGCGAAGTTCCGCTCGAACGCGGCGCGGACGGCCGCCAGGTCCTGCCGCACGAACCCCCGAACGCCGGTCACGGGCCGACCGTAACGCCGCCCGCGCCCCGACCCAACCGAAATACCGCCCGAGCTGAACGTTTCATCGGCCGGACGGTCGGCTAGTCGACAGATACACGTCGATGTTGACGGGGCGTTCACGGGCAGTTCACGTGGCCGCCGCGGGGAAGGGCGACTTGCCACTTCTGTCTGCATCGACTAGTTGCGATGTATTGGAAGGCTGTCGGTGCCCGGGCACGCTGCGTGCCCCACCGACGACCGCGAGGTGATGATGGACCGAAAGCGGAGAACCCGGACGGTGGTGCTCTGCGCCGTCCTGGCGCTCATGGGCGCCTGTACGCCGGACGGCGGGCCCGGCGGGCCCCATCAGGACGCCGTCAAGCTCACCGTCCCGGCGGACACCGACCGCGGCAGCGTCGTCGTCGCCGGCCGGACCTTCGCCCGCGGCGCCGTCCGCGTCGACGGCGGGGTCCTGCCGGCGACCACGTTCGCCGGGCCGGACGGGAAGTTCGCCGTCGAGGTGCTGCTGCACCCGCAGCGCGCCAACGCCCTCGACGTGCGCGCCTGGGACCCGTCGGGCGGCCGCACCGGCACGGCCCGCGCCCAGGTGCGGCAGCGGATCGCGGCCACCGCCGCCGGCCGGGTCGTCGGCCGGGTCGTCGATCCGGTCACCAAGCTGCCCGTCGCCGCCGCGGTCGTCTCGTACGGCGGCCGGACCGCCACCACGGGCGCCGACGGCGGCTACGTCCTGCGCGGCCTGCCCGACGGCGGGATCGCCCTGGTCGCGAAGAAGGCCGGCCGGCTCGGCGGCCTGAGCGTCGCCCGCGTCGACAAGGCCGCCGGGACCGCGCCGGACCTGACCGTGCAGGCGCTCGCGGCGCCGGTGCGGCTGAGCCCCGACGGCGGCGTGTTCACCGGCCCCGGCTGGCGGGTCGTGGTCCCCCGCGGCGCCGTCGCCCGGCCGACCGACCTGCACATCACGCCGCTCGGCTACAGCGGCGCCAAGGACGTGTTCGGCGCGCCGATCGTCGACCTGTCACCCGACGGGCTGCGCTTCGCCAAGCCGATCACCGTCGCCGTCGACCCGTCCGTCCTCGGCCTGGAGCCGGCGACCGCCAGGATCGTCGGCGTGAACCCGGGCGGACCGACCGCCACGGTCGTCCCGTCGCGGGTCGTCGGGCGGGAGCGGGTCGTCCAGCTGTCGGTGCTCGACGGCGAGGAGATCCGCACCGAGCCCGAGCCCGGCGTCCTCAACCAGTGGGGCGGGCCGGCCGCGTACTGCACGCCCTTCGCCACCTCCGCCGACGCCGACCGGGCCGTCGCCTACCTGCGCGCGACGCTGCTGCCGTTCCTCGGCGCGGTCATCGGCGCGACGTCGCGCGACCTGTGGACCAAGTACCTGCTCGGCGGCGTGCCGACCACGGCCCGCGAGACGATCACCGACGCCGACACGATCCGCCAGTTCCGCTGGAACGCCCCGACCATCGACGCCCGTGACAAGGTCGTCGACCAGCTCGTCGCCGCGCTCGGCACCCCGCCGCAGCTCGCCGCGCCGGCCACCCCGACCACCAAGCAGGTGTCGGACTACCCGCCGATCGGCCGCGGGGTCGACGTCAACTTCAGCTGGCCCTACGACGTGCCGGGCAACATCGCCGGCGCGGTCGGCGGGGTCCAGCTGCCGTCCGGCTACGTCCGCGACGACCGCACCTTCACCGGCGACCTGCGCTTCGTGCCGGCCGCCGACGCCAAGGGCGTCCGGACGAAGGTCGAGCTCGTCGCCGACCTCACCATGACCGTGCAGGACTCGATCGACCTGTGCGACGGCGACCCCGGCGCCTGGCTGGAGACCAACGCCACGATCCCGCTCAGCCGCCTCGAGGCGACGCCGCTGCCGTCCGGCACCGGCACGTATGCCAAACCGGTCCTCTTCGAGGCCGCCGTCCCGCTGAAGGACGACCTGCTCCAGCCGAAGCGGCGCGACATCACCGCGCTGTACCCGACGAACGACAAGGACGGCGACGGCGTCCCCGACGCGCAGCCGTGGAACGGCGCCGCCTTCACCCTCGACAACTGCCCGGCGGTCGCGAACCCCACCCAGGCCGACGCCGACGGGGACGGGGCCGGCGACGCCTGCGACGAGCCCGACGACCCGGACCCGGGCGACGGCGGGCTCCCGCCCGGCGGCACCGAACCCCCGCCCGGCGGGGACGGCGGCACCACCGGCGACACCGGCGAGGGCGGCGGCCGCGGCACCGGCGGCTCCTACGGCGACCCGCACCTGGTGAGCTTCGACGGCGGCTCGTTCGGCTTCCACGCCGCCGGCGACTACGTCCTCGCCGAGTCCACAGTGGACGACTTCGCGGTCCACGGCCGGTTCGTGCGCCGGCCCGGCACCACGGCGATCAGCCTCAACCGGGCCGTCGCCGCCCGCGTCGGCACCTCGGTCATCGCGTTCGGCGACACCGCGACCGGCGAACGCTTCGACCCGCTCGTCGCGACCCTCGACGGGCAGCCGGTCCCGCTCACCCCCGGCATGCGCACCACCCTGCCCGGCGGCGCGGCGCTCACGTTCACCACCGCCGGCGGCGCCGTCGTCACCTGGCCCGACGGCACGAGGCTCGCCGCCGGGCGGTGGACCGGCGACAACATGTTCGTCACCCTCGCCGAGTCCCGCTACGGGAAGGTCCGCGGCGTGCTCGGCGACGCCGACGGCGACCCGCGCGACGACCTCACCGCCCGCGACGGCACGCCCGTGCGCGACATCCGGGACCGTGCGCAGCTGTACGGGTTGTTCGCCGCGAGCTGGCGGGTGACCGGGCCGGCCTCCCTGCTGCGCAGCGTCCTGCCGGCCGACCGGGTCACCCCGGTGGACCCGGTGGACCAGGCGTCGGTGGCGGCGCTGCCGGCCGCGGCCCGGGCGCACGCCGAGACCGTCTGCCGGGCGCTGCGGCCGGGCGCCGGGCTCGAACAGTGCGTGCTGGACGTCGGCATCACCGGCGACGACACGTTCGCCGCCGACGCCGGCGTGGTGGCGAACCGGCTGCGATCCACGGTGGACCTCGCCGCGCTGGCACCCACCGTGGAGACCACCACCGAGATCACCCTGGGACAGAAGGTGACCGGGTCGCTCGACGCGCCGTTCGCGGTCGACGTGCTCACCGTCACCCTCCAGGCCGGTGACTCGGTCACGGTGTCCACGTTCGGGGTCTGCCCGGGCGACGGCACGTTCGCGGTCACCCTGGTCGCGCCGGGCGGCCGCCCGGTCGGCCGGACCCGCGGCGAGGGCTGCGGCACGCTCGGGTTCACCGGGCTGCGCGAGTCCGGCCGGTACGAGCTGCGCGTCACCGACCAGGGCGGCTTCACCGGCCGGTACGAGCTGCGGGCCGACGGCCGGCAGCTGGACCTCACCTGCAACGCCACGGAGGTCACCCCCAACGACGACCAGTCGAGCCCGGAGGTGACCCTGCCGTTCGACCTGAACTTCCACGGCCGGACGTTCGGCTCGCTGTGGGTCAACAACAACGGCAACGTCACGTTCGACGGGCCGCTGTCGACGTTCACCGCGGTGCCGATGGACACCATCCGCACCCCGATCGTCGCGGCCTGGTTCGCCGACGTCGACACCCGCGGCGCGGGCTCCCAGCCGGTCCGCTACGGCGGCGGCACCGTCGACGGCCGGCGCGCCTTCTGCGTCGACTTCAACGGGGTCGGCTACTACGACCGGCACGACGACAAGCTCAACGCGTTCCAGCTGTACCTCGTCGACCGCGGCGACGTCGCACCCGGCGCGTTCGACATCGTGCTGCGGTACACCCGCCTCCAATGGGACAAGGGTGACCTCAGCTCCGTGCCCGCCGGGGTCGGCTACTCCAACGGCACGGGGCAGCCGGGGACGTTCGTCGAGCTGCCGGGGTCCCGCACCGACGGCGCGCTGCTGGACCCGTCGCCGACGGGGCTGACCCGCACCTCGACCGGCGGCACCCAGCCGGGCGTGCACATCCTGCCGGTCCGCCCGTAGCGGCGCGACGTCGAGGAAGCCTCAGCGCCTGACGGTGAGCCGGAGGGCGTTGAGGCGCTCGGCGGGGGTGTCGGACCACGCGCCGCCGTCCAGATCGCCGGGCGCGGTGACGCCGGCGCGGTCGAGGGCGGCGGCCACCCGGGCGGCTAGGTCGGCGGCGACGTCCCCGCCCGGGACGGTCTCCACCCGCTCGCCGAACTCGTCGGACCAGCCGAACCGGGCCGTCACCCGCTCACGGGTGAACTCGCCCTCGGCGACCATGGTCCCGCTGGTGCGGCGCAACCGCCAGCGGGCGCTGCTGGCGTACGGGTGCAGCATCGGCAGCGCGGAGCACCACGACGCGAACAGGGCCCGCAGCTCGTCCACGGTCCCGTCGAGGGTCTCCGACGGCGAGTGCCAGTAGGTCATCATGCCGTGCAGGGCCTTCGCCTGCGGCGCCTCGACGTCGGGCTCGGTGAACCACAGCTCGTCCGGCGCCCAGTCGTCCGGCGTCATCATCCACTTCTGCTTGTTGTAGATGACGTTCTCGCGCGGGCCGGTCGGCTCCGCCGTCAGCCGGATGTGCCGGCCCCACAGGGCCTCGAGGGTGAGCGTGGTGTCCTCGCCGCGCCAGCGCGCGAGGGGCATCCGGCCCTCGGAGCCGACGATCGGCGGGTGGCCGAGCACCGCGACGGCGCCGGCGAGCGCCCGGCGGAAGTCGTCGGCGACGCCGGCCTCGCCGACCGGCAGCCGCGCGCTCAGCGAGCTGATCTCGCCGTGCCCGTAGTATCCGGCGTCCCAGTCGTGCGCCTCGATCCGCTCGCCGCCGGCGGCCAGGAGCTCGTCGCCGTCCGGCTGCCAGCCCTGCTCGGCGACGAGCCGGTCGAACGCGCCGCGGGACCAGTCGCCGAGCCCGCCGGCGAAGACCGCGCACAGCCGCCGCCACGCCGGCGAAGGTGCCGGCAGCAGGGTGGCCGGGTCGCGGTCGTCGGGCGCCTCCTGCCCGGCCTCGGCCGCGACCGTGCGCAGCCGCGGCGCCCGCATCCCGTTGTTGTCGAACGACGTGTACGTCACCTCGGCCGGGTCGGCGAAGCCGTGCACGTCGCGCAGCGTCCGGACGATCACGTCGGCGAGCCGCCGGGCCGTGGCCGGCTCCACCGGCGCCGGGACCTCCGGGAAGCACAGGGTCTCCGTCCCGTCCTCGTCCGGCTGCCACCCCAGCGCGGCGAGGTCCGCCGCCCGCTCCGGCACGTCCCGGGTGAGCATGTACACCGACGGCACATCCAGCCGGTAGCCGCGGGTGAAGCGGATGAACTGCACGAACCCGTCGCCGCCGGAGAGGGAGATCGCCGCCTCGGGCCGCAGCGCCGCGAGCGCCCCGACGAGCTCGTCGGCCACTTCCGGCCACCCCGCTGCTGCCATCACGCACTCCCCCCGTCGTCCGGTGACGGGTTGGAGCATAGGCGTCCGGGAGCCGGCCGCCGGTGTGAGGGCGGGTGAGCGCGGGTGAGGGCGTCCGGCAAAGCCGCCGGTGGTCGATGCGGTGGCGGTTAGACTCGCCGCAGCCCTGCCATCCGGGAGGCCTCATGGCCACTGCGCCGCAGATCCACGGCTACCGCGACCTGACGCTGATCAGCGCCCGGGGCGGGCAGGCGCACGTGTACCGGGCGCGCAAGGCGACCATGGACTCCTCCGCCGTCGCGATCAAGGTGTACCGGCGGGACCTCGACGACGCCGACCGGCGGCGGTTCCGCCGCGAGGTCCAGGCGCTCCAGGCGCTGCAGGGCCGGCCGCACGTCGTGCGGCTGCTGGAGGCCGACTTCACCGCCGACGGCCGCGGATACGTGGTCATGGACCTCTACACCGGGTCGGTCGCCGACCGGCTGGCGGTGGAGGGGACGCTGCCCGTCGGCGACGCGCTGCGCATCGGTGCGGAGGTGGCCGAGGCCCTCACCCACACGCACGAGGCGGCGGCGCGCATCCTGCACCGCGACATCAAACCGGGCAACATCCTGCTCACCGCCGACGGCGCGGCGGTGCTGTCCGACTTCGGCATCTCCGCGATCCACCGCGACGACGGCCGGTTCACGGCGACGGCACGGATCGGCACGCTGGGGTACACGGCGCCGGAGGTGCACGCCGGGGACTCCGAGAGCGTCGCGTCGGACATCTACTCCCTCGGCGCCACCCTGCACACGCTGCTGACCGGCGGCCCGCCGGCCGGGCCGGGCCGGTCGGCGCTCGACGCGGTGCCCGAGCCGGCCGCCACGGTGCTGCGCCGGGCCCTGTCGCCCGACCCGGCGGACCGGCAGGAGTCCGCCCGGCGGCTGCGCGAGGACCTGCTGCGCGCCGCGGATCTCGTGACCACCCGGGAGTCGTCGTTCGCCAGTCCCGCGCCGGCGTCGACCAGGGTCCTGCCGGACGACCCGCCCGGCGCCGTGCGGCCGCGGCTGATCGAGCCGCCGACCACCGACCCGGACCTGGGCCGCAACATCGCCGCCGGCGTGCTCGCCCTGGCCGGCGGGCTCGGCGGGCTGGTGGTGCTCGACTGGGTCTGGTGGGGCGGCGCGCTGATCGTCGCGGCGCCGCTCGGCGTCGCCGCGGCCCTGCGCCGGGGGCTGGGCACCCGGCGGCTGTTCGGCCCGGCCGCCGCGGCGACGCTCGTCTGCTACGCGGTGCCGGGCGTGACCTACCTGACCCGCATCGGCGAGGACCCGTTCATCAACCTCGTGATGGTCGTGTTCACGCTGGTCGCGTTCGGCGGCCAGGTCACCGCGGTGCACGAGGTCGAGCGGTACGCCCGGCAGGACATGGCGCAGTCGGAGACCGCCCGGGCCAACCAGGAGCGCGGGCAGCTCTTCGAGCGGTTCCGCGAGCGGTACTGGCTGGATGGCGCCCACCCGCCGGACTGGCTCGACGACGTGCTCGGCCCGCTGCCCGCGGCCCGGGCGATGCCCTGGCGGGGCGGTGGCACACTCCGGTTCGCGGTGGTGTGCGACCGGAGCGTGGCGTTCGTGGCCGTGCTCGACGGTGTGCGCCCCGGCCGGTACGAGCTGAACCCCCCGAACGGGCACCCCTGCCGGGTGTTCGCCGACGGACGGCCCAACACGTCCGTCGACACGCGGCTCAAGGACCTCGCCCGGGGCGTCGACGCCGCCGGCTGGGGCACCGCCGGGGTCAGCGCCGGCTGCGTCGTCGTGCTGACCACCGACGGCGCGCAGTCCGACGGCATCCGGCTCGCGCCGGCGCAGCTCGAGTCGACGAGCCTGACGGTCGTCGTGGCGCGGGACGCCGGTCCGGCGCTCGTGCGGCTGCTGGCGGGCGCGGACCCGCAGGTCATCGACCCCGTGCTCCTGCAGATGGTCACCGAGCGCGCCCAGCAGGCCTGACCCCCGGCCGGCACCCGCCCGACACCCGCTCGGTGTAACGCGACCCACACGTCTTGACACCCGTCGCTCCGCAACTATTCTATTCCTACCTACTAACTAGACAAGATAGGCAATGCCAGCGCCGGGGGACCGATCGGAGCACAGCGAGGTGCACATCTCTGTCCGTGCCGACTACGCGATCCGGGCGATGCTCGCGATCGCCGCGGCGGAGCCGGGCCGGATCACGGCATCGGAGCTGGCGCGCAGCGAGCGGATGTCCATCGGATCGCTGCAGACGGTGCTTCTCGAACTACGCCGCGTCGGGCTCGTGCACAGCCACCGCGGCACGGAGCGGGGGTACGGCCTCGCCCGGCCGGCGGCAGCCGTCACGGTCGGGGAGATCCTCCGTGCCATGAACGGCGCACTGACCACGGTGCGTGGCCTGCCGACCGGACAGGCGACGTACGACGGGGTCGGCCGCGGGCTGCGCAAGGTCTGGCTGTCGGTCGACGACGCGGTCAACGCGATCGTCGACCGGGCCACCCTCGCCGACCTGCTCGCCGACCCCGACCTGGAACTTGACGACGACCACCGCACCACCCCCTTGAGCACCTTGAGCACCTTGAGCACCTTGAGCACCTTGAGCACAGCCGACCCCAGGAGGACAGGTTCCCCATGAAGCACCGGATCAGAGCGGCCGCCGCTCTCATGCTCACCGCCGGCTTACTGCTGTCGGCGTGCGCGGGGACCACCAAGAAGGACGACGCCGGCGCCGCCGGCGAGTCGACCACGCTCAACATCGTCGGTTTCGCGGTGCCTGAGGCCGCGAACAAGGCGATCGCCGCGGAGTGGAACAAGACCCCGGCCGGTAAGGGCGTCAAGTTCCAGACCTCCTACGGCGCCTCCGGCGACCAGAGCCGCGCGGTCGTCGCCGGTCTCAAGGCCGACTACGTGCACTTCTCGGTGTCCAGCGACGTGACCCGCCTGGTCGACGCCAAGCTGGTCGACCCGAGCTGGAACGCCGGGCCCACCAAGGGCATCGTGTCCTCGTCGGTCGTGGTCCTCGCGGTGCGCCCCGGCAACCCGAAGGGCATCAAGGGCTGGGACGACCTGGTCAAGCCCGGCATCGGCATCGTCACCCCGAACCCGGCCTCCTCCGGCGCGGCCCGCTGGAACGCCCTGGCGGCATGGGGTCACGTCACCGCCAACGGCGGCACCGACGCCCAGGCCGGCGAGTTCCTCACCAAGCTCTTCGGCAACGTCGTCGCGCTGCCCGGCAGCGGCCGCGACGCCACCACCGCGTTCCTCGGCGGCACCGGTGACGTGCTGCTCGCCTACGAGAACGAGGCCATCCTGGCCCGGCAGAGCGGCGAGAAGCTGGACTGGGTCTACCCGGACACCACGATCCTGATCGAGAACCCGGGCGCGATCCTCACCAACGCCAACCCGAAGGCGAAGGAGTGGCTCGACTTCGTGCTGAGTGCCAACGGTCAGCGCCAGTTCGTGCTCAAGGGCTTCCGGCCGATCATCTCCGGGGTCGACACCAAGGGCGTCGAGGGCGCCATCGACCCCGCCAACCCGTTCCCGACGCCGAAGAAGCTGCTCACCGTCGACAAGGACTTCGAGAGCTGGTCGAAGCTGTCCAAGAAGTTCTTCGACGAGAAAGAGGGCCTCATCGTCAAGATCATCGCGGCCTCGGGCAAGGCCAAGTGACATCCGACACCACGGTCACGGGCCGGTCGGCGGGCAACCGCCGGCCGGCCCGGTCGGCCGTGTCCGGGCACCCCCTCACGCGCGTCTCCGGGCTCGGGCTCGGGGTCGCGATGCTGTGGTTCAGCCTCCTGGTGCTCATCCCGCTCGCCGCGGTCGTGGCGGTCGCCGGCTCCGAGGGGTGGAGCGGCTTCTGGGACGCGATCACCGCCGAGCAGACCCTCGCGTCGATCGAGCTCACCATCTTCACCTCGATCGGCGTCACGCTGGTCAACGTCGTCATGGGCACGCTCATCGCGTGGGTGCTGGTCCGGGACCGCTTCTTCGGCAAGCGCGTCCTGGAGGTCCTCGTCGACATCCCGTTCGCGCTGCCGACGATCGTCGCCGGTCTGGTGCTGCTGTCGCTGTACGGGCCGAACAGCCCCATCGGGGTCGACATCGCCAACACCCGGGTCGCGGTCTTCGTCGCGTTCCTGTTCGTGACGCTGCCGTTCATCGTGCGGACCGTGCAGCCGGTCCTCGCCGAGATCGACCAGGACGTCGAGGAGGCCGCCGCCTCGCTGGGCGCCAGCCGGTTCACGATCTTCTGGCGGGTCATCCTGCCCAGCCTCACCCCGGCGATCACCGCCGGGGCCGCGCTGTCCTTCGCCCGCGGCGTCAGCGAGTACGGCTCGCTGGTCCTGCTGTCGGGCAACCTGCCGATGCGCACCGAGGTCACCTCGGTGCGCATCTTCAGCAGCATCGAGAACGACCACCTGGAGAACGCGGCCGCCGTCGCCACCGTGCTGCTGGTGATCTCGTTCGCCGTCATCGTGATCCTCGACGTGATCCAGCGAAGGACGGTCCGCCGTGGCTGACACCCTCGTGCAACCCGCGCCCGCCACCAAGCCCGCCACCAGGGCCACGGGCAAGGCCTGGACCCGCCGGCGCGGCCCGGTCACCTACCTGATCCGGCTGGTCGTCGTGGTCTACCTGTTCTTCCTGGTGGCCTGGCCGGTGTACCTCGTCGGCCAGAACACCTTCAAGAACGGCTTCGACGACCTGCGGGCCATCCTCACCGACCCGGACATCGTGCACGCGCTGCACCTGTCGGTCGAGATCGCGATCATCGCGGTGCTCATCAACACGGTCTTCGGCGTCGGCATCTCGATCCTGCTCGTGCGCTACCGCTTCCCCGGCAAGCGTCTGCTCAACGCCCTGCTCGACGTGCCGCTGTCGGTGTCGCCCGTGGTCGTCGGCCTGTCGCTGGTGCTCGTCTACGGCGGCCGCAACGGCTGGTTCGGCCCGACGCTGGAGAGCTGGGGCCTGCAGATCATCTTCGCCGAGGCCGGCATGGTGATGGCCACCGTCTTCGTGGCCCTGCCGCTGGTCATCCGCGAGGTCGTGCCGGTCCTCGAGGAGATCGGCGAAGAGCAGGAGCAGGCCGCCCGCAGCCTCGGCGCCAACGCGTGGCAGACCTTCCGCCGCATCACCCTGCCGTCGATCAAGTGGGGCATCATCTACGGCGTCGTGCTGAGCCTCGCCCGCTCGCTCGGCGAGTTCGGCGCGGTGAAGATCGTGTCGGGCAACGTGCTGGGGCTCACCCGCACCGCACCGCTCGTGGTCGAGGAGAAGTACCTCAACTTCGACAAGGGCGGCGCCTACGCGACCGCGTTCCTCCTCGCCCTCGTCGCGGTGGCGAGCATCATCGTCGTATCCGTCCTCCGGCCGAAGGAAGACCGTTGAGCATCGAAATCGCAGGGGTCGGCAAGCGCTTCGGGGACTTCGTCGCGCTCGACAACGTGTCGGTGAGCATCCCCTCGGGCCGCCTCACGGCGCTGCTCGGCCCGTCCGGCGGCGGCAAGTCCACGCTGCTGCGCATCATCGCGGGCCTCGAACGCGCCGACACCGGCCGGGTCGAGATCGAGGGCGTCGACGCGACGGACCTCCCGCCGCAGAAGCGCAACGTCGGCTTCGTGTTCCAGCACTACGCCGCGTTCAAGCACATGTCGGTGCGCCGCAACGTCGCCTTCGGCCTGCAAATCCGCAAGCGCCCGAAGGACGAGATCGCCGAGCGCGTCGACGAGCTGCTCAAGCTGGTGCACCTGCAGCAGTTCGCCGACCGGCTGCCCGCGCAGCTGTCCGGCGGCCAGCGGCAGCGCATGGCCCTGGCCCGGGCCCTCGCGATCAAGCCGACGGTGCTGCTGCTCGACGAGCCCTTCGGCGCCCTGGACGCGAAGGTCCGCAAGGAGCTGCGCGACTGGCTGCGCCGCCTGCACGACGAGGTCGAGGTCACCACCGTCTTCGTCACCCACGACCAGGAGGAGGCCCTGGAGGTCGCCGACGAGATCGTGGTCATCAACGACGGGCGGATCGAGCAGATCGGCTCGCCCGACGACCTCTACGACCGCCCCGCCAACGACTTCGTCATGCGCTTCCTCGGCCCGGTCACCCAGCTCGGCGGCCGCCTGGTGCGCCCGCACGACCTGCAGATCGGCGCCGGCCCCGCGGACCCGTCCGCCCCGGACGACGTGACGGGGCAGGTCGCGCGGATCACCCGGATCGGCTTCGAGATCCGCATCGACGTGACCACCGCTGCCGGCGAGGACGTCATCGTGACCGTGACCCGCAATGAGTTCCTCGCCCTGGGCATCGACGCCGGCGCGACGGTCCACCTGCGGATCGCGCCCGGCAGCCCGACCACCCCGGTCGCCGGGAGGCCCGCCGCCGAGCCCGACCTCGCGAAGACCGGCAGCCACTGAAGCGCCGGGCCGTGCGGCGGGTGCCGCACGGCCCGGCCCCGGAAGACCGGGTCAGGACGGCTTGATCAGGACGGCGGCCTGATCCGGAAGGTGACGTAGGCCCAGTCGGAGACCGGCCCGCCGTCGCTGGTGCTGCGGACGAGGAGGTCCACCCAGCCGCCGGTGACGGCCGGGTACTCCAGCGGCGTCCACCGCACCGTGGCCGTGCCGTCCGCCGCGGCGGCGACCGTCTGCTGCGGGTCCGCGCCGAACTGGTAGGTGTAGGACACCACACCGGCCGCGGTCGGGTGGAACACGAACGTGCCCTCGACGCCGGGCCCGCCGCCGCCCTGCCAGTCACCGGGCGGGTAGTCCGCGGACGTCACGACCGGCGCGATCGACGCCGGGACGAACGAGACGCCGGTGACCTCCGACTCGGTGCCGTCGGCGGTCCTGGAGGTGACCGTCAGCGTGTTGTAGCCCGCCCGGCCCGGGGTGAAGCGGACCGTCGCGGTGCCGTCGGCGCCGGCGGCGACCGTCCCCTGCGGCTGCTCGTCCGCCTGTCCCTGGTTGAACTGGTACGTGTAGGCGACCACGCCGTGCATGTGCGGCTTCAGCGTGAAGACGCCCTCGGTGCCGACCGGCCTGCCCGGGGAGCCGTCGGTCGGGAAGTCCGCCGACTCGACGAAGGGCTCCGTGTCGACGAACAGCGTCCGCGAGCTCGTGCCCGACCGCACCCCGGCCGCGGTGGTGCTGAACACCGAGACCGTGGTGCCCTCGGCGCCCGGCACCACCGTGACGCGCGCCGTGCCGTCCGCCTCCGCCGGCACCGTCTGCTGGGTGCCGCCGTCGATCTGGTACGTGTAGGCGACCGTGCCGTCCAGGTTGGCGGCGAACGTCAGGTGGTGCGGGTCGCCCAGCCACGCGTCGGGGTCGGCGTCCTCGATCGCCGGTGCCGTGTTCCGGACCAGGAACCGGTAGGACACCATCTCGGAGAGGTTGCCCGCGCGGTCGACGCTCTGCACGTACAGCGTCAGGATCCCCGCCCGGGACGGCGCGAGCTGGATCGTGACCGGCCCGCCCAGGGTGGGGGCGGCGACGCTGGTCATGCTGAAGTAGGACTCGCCGTACTGGTAACCGGCGACGTCGGCGGTCCCGTTGGCCGTGAACGTGAAGGCGCCGGGGATCCCCGGGCCGCCGTGCGCGGGGGCGCCGGGCGGGTAGTCGGCGGAGGACACGACCGGCGGCGCGGGGTGGCTGGTGTCGACGGTGAAGCGGCACTCGGCGCTCCACGGCGACACGTCCATGTCGTCGCGGGACTGGGCGGCGACCGCGTAGGTGCCGCCGTCGGTGAGGATGCCGGCCGGGATGCTGCCCCACGACCGGGCCGGCGTGTACCCGGCGAAGTTCTCCGGCAGCTCGACCCGGTCCTGCGGCCGGTCGACCGGCCACACCGCGAACCTGCCGTAGGCGACGTCACCGCCGCCGGTGTCGTTGATGTCGGCGTCGGTGAGCAGCGCGGTCAGTCGCGGCGTGTCGGTCGTGACCCACAGCGGGCCACCCGTGTCGCAGGACCGCCCGTCGACGGTGAGCTGGGCGGGTGTGCCGGGGATGCCGTTGGCGTTGATGATCAGCGCCGGGTCGTTGCGCACGTGCCGCCCGTAGTGCAGGTTGCCCTCCAGGCGGTCGGGGACCCGCAGCTCGAACGTGACCGTGCTCCGGCCCGCGGCGAGCGCGTCGCGCACGACGGTGCCGAGGTCGACGCCGATGTAGCTGGACGGGCAGGCGTCGGCGCCGGTCACCTCGAACCGCTGCCGCTCGCGCGGCGGCCGGCTCCACGACGTCGTGGACGTGACCGGGTCCGTGCTCCACAGCTGCCAGGTGCGTTCCTTGCGGCAGTCGGTGACCTGCGTCTCGGCGAGGACGAAGCCGGCCGCGTTGATCCGCATCCCCCGGTAGGCGCTGATGTCGTAGCTGAAGTAGGACCGGGACTTGTGCTTGCCCGCGGCGTCCCGCCAGGCCCCGACGGGCGCGTCGGCGGCGCTGCCGGTGTAGGCCTTGTCGGGCGTGCGGGAGTCGGTGTAGGTCCAGCTGGTCGGCCGGAGCGCCTGCTGGCTGGTGGCGGAGGCGGCCGGCGGGTGGATGAGCACCGCACCGCCGGCCGCGACGAGGACCGCGACGAGCGCGGCCCGCCGGCTTCGGGATGACGCAGGGTTTCGTGACATCGGAGACCCCCCGTGACGATGGACGTCTGTCGAGGCGAACCATAGACCCGCGCCGCGGTCCCCGTCGCCCCGTCATCTCCAATGTGGACAGAGGCCGCGAAGTCACCAGCGCTCGGGATGCTCCAGGTCCTGGACGGGCAGGTAGCCCGCCAGGAGCTGCAGGCCGTCCTGCTCGGTGTAGCCCTTGCCGCGGTCGGTGAGGAACAGGTCGACGAGGCACGGCTGCACGAGCATCTCCAGCAGGCCGTCGCCGGCGCGGGCCACCCGGTAGGGGCCCGCGGCCAGGTCGCCGGTGGGGTGCTCCATGCCCGGCGGGGTGCGCTCGGCCCGGACCGTGAGCCAGCGGTCGTGGTCGCCGATCGTGAGGGCGCCCTCGGCGAAGCCGGTCTGCCGCCCGAGCGTCAGCGAGCAGCCCAGGACGTCCGCGCCGGCGGGGAACCGCTCGATGCCGAAGGGCACCACACAGCGGTGCGCGGTGTCGAAGGTGATCCGGGCCGCGGCGGCCGTCGCCTCGTCGCCGCTGCCGGCGTACAGGTCGAGCCTCGCCCACAGGGTGCCCACGGGCTGCCAGCGCACGGACCACAGGGCCTGGCCGCCGGCGGGTCCCGCGTCCACCCGCGCCGTCCCCGGCCGGTCGCCCACGGTCACGCCGACCGGGGCCCCCGGCTGCCCCGCCGACTCCAGCTGAGACCCGGCCGCGTCGAGCTTGTCGGCGGTGGCGGCGAGCGTGACCGTGGCGCGGCGCAGGAACTGGACGCTCTCGATGCCCGGGCCGGTGCTCCAGGTCGCGTACTCGGCGCCGGCCGCGAGGTCGTCGGCGGCGAAGTGGACGGTGCCCGGGTCGGATCCGACCGCGTCCGGCTGCTCCAGCGCGCCGGGCACGTCGGGGGCCGGCGGCAGGCCGAGCGCCACGGCCGGCGCGGCGGGCCCGTCCGGCGTGGGCTTCGTCGGTGCCGACGCCGCCAACGCGACGAGCACGGCGCAGGCCACCGCGGCGGCCACGGCACCGGCCCTGCGCCGCAACCGGATCCGCTGCCCGCGCCGGCGGGCGTGCGCGACGATCGGCGCCGGGTCGGCGTCGCCGCCGGCGCGGTCCCGCAGCATGGTGGTGAGCCGATCGTCGAGGTTCATCGGGACCCTCCCGTGGAGATGGCAGACGGCGCGGCGCGCAGCGTGTCGAGGGCCCGTTTCGCGTGGGTGCGCACGGTGCCGGTGGAGCAGTCCAGGATCTCGGCGATCCGCGCGTCGTCCAGGTCCTCGTAGTAGCGCAGGACGATGACGGTGCGCTGCCGCTTGGGCAGCTGCCGGACCAGGCGCCACAGCGCGTCGCGCTCGGCCACCTCGGCGGCCTCGTCGCCGGTCGCGGGCCGCTCGCCGACGGCCTCGACGGTCACCTCGCGGCTGCTGCGCCGCCGCCACCACGAGTGGTGGGTGTTGACCAGCATCCGGCGCACGTAGACGTCCGGCCGGTCGGTGCGGGCGATGCGGCCCCAGCGGGCGTAGGCCTTGGCCAGGACGTCCTGCACCAGGTCCTCGGCGCGGTGCTCGTCATCGGTGAGCAGCCTGGCGAAGCGCAGCAGCGCCCCGGCGCGGGCGAACGCGTACTCCTCGAACGTCACGTCCCTATACACGCGGCGGGCCGCCCGTGCCGTAGACACGGGCGGCCACATTTCTTTCGTCAGGACTGCCGGATGACGACGTTGTCGACGCCGGCCTCGACCAGGCTTGCCGTCGCCGCGTCCGCCGCCTCGAACAGGATCCGGACGCTCTGCCCCGCGTACGCGCTGAGGTTGACGCTGCCGGTCGACCAGGACGCGTCCCGGTCGGCGGCGGCGCCGGCCACGGTGGCCAGCACGGTCGTGCCGCTCGCCGTGACGACGCTGACCCGGAAGAAGTCCGCCGACGAGGCGTTGCTGCCGTGGCCGAGGTACCAGGAGTAGCTCAGCGTCAGCGTCCCGCTCGACGGCAGCGTGATGCTCGGCGAGCGCACGCTCGTCGTGCCGCCGTCGACGTCGTTGGCCCCGGCGTCGGCGCCGGCCAGGCGCGCCGTCACCAGGTCGTTGCTGCCGCTGACCGTGGTGCCGAGCTGCTTCGGGCCGCTGGAGTCGGTGGCCTCCGGGTCGCCGCGCTCCCAGGCGCCGGTGGTCGCGGTGTCGGTGCCCGACGGGTTGGTGGTCCAGCCGAGGTTCGTCTCGAAGTCGTCGGACCAGACCGTGGTGCCGGGCGCGGTGCCGCAGTACTGGGCCTCCTTGCCGATCACCCGGTACGGGCAGTCGGCGTACTCGGCGATCTGCAGGCTCGCCTCCCGGTTGAGCGCGGTCTGCGCGGCGATGACCTCGTCCGGCGGGTAGAAGCCGCCGCCGCCGGAGTTGCCCGGGTACATCTCGAACGTGTAGGACCACACGCCCTGGTCGGCCCACAGCCAGTCGTCGATGGTGCCGTCGGTGATGTACAGGTCGCTGGCCTGCTCCGGGGTGTAGCCGTTGGTGGCGGCCATCTGGGTGCCGAGGGTGCGGAAGGTGAGCTCCTGGTCGGCGTCCAGGCCCGGTGCGGTGTTCGAGGTGGTGTACCCGAAGGGCCAGAGCACGAGCTTGCCGTAGGTGTGGAAGTCGATGTGCGTCTTGATCTGCTGCACCCCGCCGACCCGCCGGCTCAGCACGAGGTCGCGCACCCGCTGGGTCTCCGGCGCGGAGAACGCCGACGGCCCGCGGTAGGTCTCCGAGCTGGTCGAGCTCGACGACCCGCCGCAGCAGCCGAAGTTGTAGCCCCAGTTGCGGTTCAGGTCGGTGCCGACGTTGCTGCTGCCGCTGTTCGGCTGCCGGTTCTTGCGCCACGACCGGTAGGCGCCGGTGGCGATGTCGTACTCGCCGCCGTCGGGGTTCATGTCCGGCACGATCCAGATCTCGCGCGAGTTCACCACGTTCGTGATCCGGGTGTCGGTGCCGTAGCCGTCGGTGAGCTGCTTGATCAGGTACAGCGCCATCTCGACGGTGAGGTGCTCGCGGGCGTGCTGGTGCGCCGTGTAGAGCACCTCCGGCTCGTTCTCGTCGACCGCGACGTTGTCGGAGATCTTGATGACCGGGATGTCCCGGCCCTCGTACGACGTGCCGAGACTGCTCTTGCGCAGGATCGCCGGGTGGTCGTCGACGGCCTGGTTGAGCTCGGCGGTCATCTCCGCGTAGTTGTGGTACATCGAGTCCGCCGACGGGAAGTCGAGGATCGTCGCGGGCCCGCCCGGCGTCGCCGGCCGCAGCGCGCGGGTGACGGTGAAGCCCAGCTGCCGCAGCTTCGCGACCTCGGACGGGGTCGCGGTGATGTCCGCGACGCCGTGG
Source organism: Dactylosporangium sp. NPDC050588 (assembly GCF_040654975.1). Classification (NCBI taxonomy): domain Bacteria; kingdom Bacillati; phylum Actinomycetota; class Actinomycetes; order Micromonosporales; family Micromonosporaceae; genus Dactylosporangium; species Dactylosporangium sp. NPDC050588. Next base: position 77,328 of record NZ_JBFAJA010000005.1, read on the forward strand.
TCGATGCCGTCGATCGCGGCGCCGGTCCCGGCGACCCGGTTGCGCTGGTCGAGCGTGCCGACCCCGCTCACCAGGTAGGGAGCGGACGTCTCGGCGGTCACCGCGTCGGCCGGCGCGGCGCCGGCCGGGCTGATCGCGGCGACCACGAGCGCGACGGCACCGGCCATCGCGAGTGGGATGGTGCCCCTGCGGGGGTGGCTCATCTGGCCTCCTTGGGTGGTGGAGGTGAACGAGCTACCAGGTGACCACCCAAGGCATGGTCATATCAACATCCGTCTTTGTCCCTACCGCGCCGGGCACGGCGAGGACCGATCTTGTGGTGGGGCGGGCCCGGAGCATATGGTGACGCCACGATCCTGAGGGAAACACTGTTTCCAAACCGAGGAGGTCGCCGTGGCCGGGACTGTGCTGGTGCGGGCGTTCGCCGGGCGGCCGGAGGTGGCGGTCGAGCCCGCGCGGACCGCGCCGCTCGGGTGGTGGCCGGCGATCTGCGTGGCCCTGGTCGCGTTCGTCGACCGGGTCGAATACAACCTCCTGGCCGGGGTCGTGCCGCAGATCCAGGCGGAGTTCGGGCTCAGCGACAAGGCGGTCGGCGCCATCCCCACCGCGGGGGCGATCGCGGGCGTGGTGCTGCTGCTGCCGGCCGGCCGGCTCGCCGACACCGGCCGGCGCAACTGGATCATCGCCGGCGTCGTCGGCACGTGGGCGGTGCTGACCCTCGGGACCGGGCTCGCCACGTCCTACGCGGTGCTCTTCGCGATCCGGGTGCTGCTCGGCGCGGCGGGGCAGCTCTACAACCCGCCCGCCTCGAGCCTGCTCGCGGACTACTTCCCGCCCGGCGGCCGGGCGCGCGCGTTCGGGCTGGAGCGCCTCGGGTACTTCGTCGGGCTGCCGGTCGGGGTGCTCGTCGGCGGCTCGCTCGCGCAGGCGGTCGGGTGGCGGCACGCGTTCCTGTTCGTGGCCGTGCCGGGGGCCGTCATCGCGCTGCTGTGCCTCACCGTCCGCGAACCGGTCCGCGGCCTCGGCGACCGTATCGGCGCGCTGGCCGCCGGTGTCGCACCCGTCGAACGACCGGCGGAGTCCGCGGCGGTGCCCGTACACCGGCAGCTGCGACAGCTCGTGCGGATCCCGACGCTGCGGTCGGTGGTCGCGGGGCTGACCATCATGTTCTTCGGCCTCGGCGGGCTGTTCTTCTGGATGCCGACGTTCTACCAGCGGGAGTTCGGCCTGGAGGAGGCGGCCGCGACCGGGATCGCGGGCGGGGTCGGCGGCGTCGGCATCGTCCTCGGGGTGATCGTCGGCGGCCGGTACGGCGACCGCTTCCACGGCCGGCGGCCCGGCTGGCGGATGGTCCTGGCCGGCACGGCCCTGTTCATCGGCGCGCTGGGCCTCGCCGTCGCCGCGCTCGTGCCGGTGCTGCCCGTGCAGATCGCCGGCTACTTCCTCGCCAACGCCGGGTTCTCCGCGGCGATCCCGAACCTGACGGCGGCCAACGCCGACGTGGTGCCCGCGCACCGGCGCGGCCTGGGCTTCGCGGTCCTCAACGCGGTCGTCACCCTCGGCGGCGCGGCCGGCCCGTTCCTCGTCGGGGCCGCCTCCGACGCGCTCGGCGGCGGCGGGTCCGGCTCGCTGCGCGGCGCGTTCACCGTGCTGCTGCTGCCGCTGGGGCTCGGCGCCTGGATCATCCTCCGGGCGCGGCGCACCTTCGACGCCGACATCCTGCGCGCCACCGGCGACCCCCGCCCGTCCGGCGATTGACGGCCGGCGGGCGGACAGCGCCGCCGGGGGTTCTCCGCGACAGTTGAGTCGGCACCTGTACCGATGACAAACCCCGGCGGGCGGCTGTGCGAGGCCTGCCCGCCGGGGTCAACAACGCTGCGGTTCGGCCACCGCGCCGTCGGGCGCCGCCGGTGCCGGTCGCCGCCGGTGCCGGTCGCCGCCGGTGCCGGTCGCCGTTGCATTGCGGGACGCCCAGCGCTGGACACGCGACCCTGGGCGTCCAACGCTGGGACACTCAGCGCTGGACGCGGGCGCCGCCGCCGCGCACCAGGGACTCGACCTCGGCGAGGCTCGCCATCGAGGTGTCGCCGGGGGTGGTCATGGCCAGGGCGCCGTGCGCCGCGCCGTACTCGACCGCGGTGGCGATGCCGCCGTCGCGCTCGAGCAGGCCGAAGATGAGCCCGGACGCGAAGCTGTCGCCGCCGCCGACCCGGTCGAGGATCTCCAGGGCCGGCCGGTGGGTCGCCTCGGCGAACTCGCCGCCCGCCCAGGCGACGGCGCCCCAGTCGTTGACGGTGGCGCTGTGCACGGCGCGAAGGGTGGTCGCGACGACCGCGAAGTTCGGGTACTCCTCGACGACCTCCTTGATCATCGCCTTGAAGTTGCCGGCGTCGAGCGCGCCGGCGTGGATGTCGGTGTCGGGCACGGCGAAGCCGAGGCAGGCGGTGAAGTCCTCCTCGTTGCCGATCATCACGTCGACGAGGCCGGCGAGGCGGCGGTTCACCTCCTGCGCGCGGGCCTTGCCACCGACCGCCTTCCACAGCGACGGGCGGTAGTTGAGGTCGTACGAGACGACCGTGCCGTGCCGGCGCGCGGCGGTCATCGCGGCCTCGACGGTGGCCGGCGCGGTCTCCGACAGCGCCGCGTAGATGCCGCCGGTGTGCAGCCAGCGGACCCCGAGCGTGCCGAAGAGGTGATCCCAGTCCACGTCCTCGGGGCGCAGCTGGCTGGCGGCGGTGTGCCCGCGGTCGGACGTGCCGACGGCGCCGCGGACACCGAAGCCGCGCTCGGTGAAGTTGAGCCCGTTGCGGGTGGCGCGGCCGATCCCGTCATACGGCACCCAGCGCACGAACGACGTGTCGACCCCGCCCTGCAGGATGAGGTCCTCCAGGAGGCGGCCGATCTCGTTGTCGGCGAACGCGGTGACGATCGCGGTGCGCAGGCCGAAGCAGCGGCGCAGGCCACGGGCGACGTTGTACTCCCCGCCGCCCTCCCACGCCTGGAAGGTGCGGGCGGTGCGGACCCGGCCGGCGCCGGGGTCGAGGCGCAGCATCACCTCGCCGAGCGAGACAAGGTCGTAACGGCACTCGTCCTTGGGGCGTAGCGTGAGCGTCATGCCGCCGCCTCCACCGCGGCGGCGGCCCGCTCGGCCACCGCGTCCCAGCGCCCGGCCTGCAGGAGGTCGGGGGCGACGATCCAGCTCGCGCCGACCGCGAGGACCTGCGGCAGGGCGAGGTAGTCCGGCATCACCTCGGGGGTGATGCCGCCGGTGGGGATGAACCGCACCCCGCGGAACGGCGCCGCGAGAGCCTTGATCATCGGTGCGCCGCCGAGCTGCTGGGCCGGGAAGAACTTCACGATGTCCAGGCCGGCGTCGAGGGCCATCTGGATCTCGGTGGCGGTGGCGGCGCCGGGCACGACGAGCACGCCGGCGTCCTGGCACGCGGCGACGACGGCGGGCGCGAAGCCCGGCGTCACCACGAACCGGGCGCCGGCGGCGATGGCCCGCTCGGCCTGCTGGGCGGTGAGCACCGTGCCGGCGCCGACGACCAGGTCGTCGCGGCCGGCGATGGCCTCGATCGCGTCGAGGCCGGCGGCGGTGCGCAGGGTGATCTCGGCGGCCTTGAGGCCGCCCTTGACGAGGGCGTCGCCGAGCGCCGCCGCGTGCCGGGCGTCCTCGAGGACCACCACCGGCACGACCCGCCCCAGGGCGAGCTGTTCACTCCTATGAACATCAGTCACGGGTGTGAACATAGTGCAAGCGCGGCCCGTTCGCTACAGTGGCGCCGTGCAGGACGACTTCCAGCCGGTCAAGTCAGCCGGGCGCACCCTTGACGTGCTCGAGGTCCTCGCGGATCAGCCGCGCGCCTGGACGCTCGTCGACCTCGCCCGCGCGCTGGACATCCCGAAGAGCAGCCTGCACGGGCTCATGCGGACCATGACCGCCCGCGGCTGGGTCCGCGCCGACGAGACCGGCACCCGTTTCCGGCTCGGCATGCGCGCCCTGCAGGTCGGCGCCGCCTACCTCGACGGCGACGACAGCGTCGCGGTGATGTCGGGGGTCCTCGACGAGCTCTCCCGCCGGCTCGGCGAGACCGTCCACCTCGGCCGGATCGAGGGCGACCAGATCGTGTACCTCGCCAAGCGGGACTCCACCCACCGCCTGCGCCTCTACAGCGCCGTCGGCCGCCGGCTGCCCGCGCACGCGACGGCCCTCGGCAAGGCGCTGCTGGCCCAGCACGCCGACGCCGACGCCGACGCGATGCTCAGCTGGCCCCTGCAGCGGCTGACCGCCGGCACCATCACCGACCGCGATGCCCTGCACCGGGCCCTCGCCACGGTCCGCGAGACGGGGTACGCCGTCGACCGCGAGGAGAACGCGGACGGCATCATGTGCTTCGCGATGGCGGTGCCCCTGACGGTGCCGGCGACCGACGCCGTCTCGGTCTCGGTGCCGATGACCCGGATGACCGCCGGGGTGGAGGAGGGCGTCGTCGCCGCCCTCACCGACCTGCTCCAGCCGCTGGGTCAGGCCCGCAGCATGCTGTAGGCGTCCGTCAGCGCCGCCGTGACCGCCTCGACCGTCACGGTCTCCAGGGCACCGGCGGTGGCGGGGTCGAAGTCGTAGCCGAGCGCGGCGTACGCGGCCGTCAGCGGCGCCCGGAGCAGGCCGGCGCCCGTCACCTGGAAGACGGAGCTGAACAGCCACCCGTCCCGGGTGACCCGCTGGGCCGAGCCGACGACCTTGACCGTGCCGCCGAGGTTGACGCTGTACTCGCCGGGGCAGTACTCGCCCGGGACGGCGCCGATCCGGGCGTCGGCGCCGAGGCCGGTGAGGACGGCGGCGTGCATGGCCGCGAACCGCCGGAACCGCCCGACGGGGTCACGGGACGCGTCCGGGGTGCGGCACACGTGGTCCACGACGACGCTGCCCTCGTGGTAGAGCGCCAGGGTGCCGCCCTGCGGGCGGATCACCGGGGTGAAGCCGGCCGCGCGGACCGCCGCCTCGGCGTCCGGGTAGCCCGGGCGCAGGGTGTCGCGCCGGCTGAACGCGGCCGTCGGCGCCGGCGAGAAGATCCGCAGGAACTCCCGGCCCGCGCCGGCCCGCAGCAGGTGCGGGCCGAGGGCGACGTCGGCGGACGGGCCGCCCGGCAGGGGCGACCCGTCGAGCAGGACGACCGTCACAGCCTGGCGATGACGGAGGCGGGCTCCTCGATGGCGTCGGCGACGCTGCGCATGAACCCGGCGGCGGTGCCGCCGTCGCACACGCGGTGGTCGAACACGAAGCTCATCTGCGCGATCTTACGGACGCACAGCTGGCCGTCGACGACCCACGGCCGGTCGATGATCCGGCCCAGGCCGAGGATCGCGACCTGCGGGTGGTTGATGATGGCCGCGCTGCCGTCGACCCGGAACGCGCCGTAGTTGTTGAGCGTGAACGTGCCCGCCGACAGCTCCTGCGCCGTCGAACGGCCCTCCCGCGCCCTGGCCGTGACCGCGCGGATCTCCTGGTCGAGCCGGGCGGTCGTCATCGCGCCGGCGTCCATGACCGCGGGCACCACGAGGCCGCGGGCGCCCTGCACGGCGATGCCGAGGTCGACCCGGTCGAGCTCGACGATCTCCTGGCGCACGGTGTCGAGGCGGGCGTTGAACACCGGGTACTCGCGCAGGGCCGCGACCACGAACCGGGCGACGTACGCGATCAGGCCCGGCCCGGCGGGGACGCTCTCGCGCAGCCGCCACAGCTTCGTCGCGTCGACGTCGACCCAGACGGTCGCCTCGGGGATCTCTGCCCGGCTGCGGCTCAGTGCCGCCGACACGCTGCGGCGGAAGCCGCTCAGCGGGATCCGGCGCTCCCCCGGTACCGACGCGGCGGCGGCTGTCGTGACGCAGGCGCGCTCCACGTCGGCGCGGGTGATGACGCCGCTCTCACCCGTCCCCTGCACGGTGCGCAGGTCCACGCCGTTGGCGCGGGCCAGGTTGCGCACCAGCGGCGAGACGACGAGGGGCACCTTCCGGGCCGCCGGGGCGGGGAACGCGGGCGCGGCCGGCCGGACGTTGGCGCGCGGGCGGCGGGTGCGGCCGGCTGTGGTGGCGCCGGTGGTGCCGGTGGTGCCGTAGCCGATGAGGACGTTGCCGGAGCCGGCCCGCTCCTCCTCCCGGTAGGCCTCCTTGGCGGCCGCCGCCACGCTCACGGGCTCGCGCTCCGCGGCGGCGATCGAGATGAGCGGCTTGCCGACCTGGACCGTGGCGCCGGGCCGGGCGTGCAGGGTCTCGACCCGGCCCGCGTACGGCGACGGCACCTCCACCACGGACTTCGCCGTCTCGACCTCGACGACGCTCTGGTCGACGGTCACCGTGTCGCCCTCGGCGACGAGCCACCGCACGACCTCCGCCTCGGTGAGCCCCTCTCCGAGGTCCGGCAGCAGGAACGTCGCCATCACTGCTCCCACTGCAGGTCGTCGACGGCGTCCAGGACCCGGTCCACGCCGGGCAGCTGGAAGTGCTCCAGCTTCGGCGGCGGGTATGGGATGTCGAACCCGCCGACCCGGCGGATCGGCGCGGCCAGGGCGTTGAAGCAGCGTTCGGTGACCCGGGCGACGATCTCGGCGGAGACCCCGGCGAACCCGGCGGCCTCGGCGACGACCACGGCCCGGCCGGTGGAGCGCACCGCCGCGCACACGGTCTCGTCGTCGAACGGCACGATCGAGCGCAGGTCGACCACCTGCAGGCTCCGCCCCTCCTGCGCGGCGGCCTCGGCGGCCTCCAGCGCGACGGGGACGGCGGGCCCGTAGGCGATGAGGGTCGCGTCGGTGCCGTCGCGGCGGATCACGGCGGTGCCGATGCCGGGCGCCCCGGACGGCAGCTCGACCTCCTCCTTGCTCCAGTAGAGCTTCTTCGGCTCGAGGAAGACGACCGGGTCCGGCGACGCGATCGCCGCCCGCAGCAGCGTGTAGGCGTCCGACGGCGTCGACGGCGCGACCACGTGCAGCCCGGGGGTGTGGGCGTAGTAGGCCTCCGACGAGTCGCAGTGGTGCTCGACGCCGCCGATGCCGCCGGCGTACGGGACGCGGATGACCATCGGCAGCGCCACCCGCCCGCGGGTGCGGTTGCGCATCTTCGCGACGTGGCTGACGATCTGCTCGAACGCGGGGTAGGCGAACGCGTCGAACTGCATCTCGACGACGGGACGCATCCCGTTCATCGCCATCCCCACGGCCATCCCGACGATCCCGGACTCCGCGAGCGGCGTGTCGAAGCAGCGTGCCTCGCCGAAGTCGGCGGTGATGCCGTCGGTGATCCGGAAGACGCCGCCGAGCGCGCCGACGTCCTCGCCGAACACGACCACCGTGGGGTCTGCTTCGAGCGCGTCGCGCAGGGCCCGGTTGAGCGCCTGCGCCATCGACAGCTTCTCGTGCGTGGTTGTGGTCATCGGGGGCTTCCTTCGCGGCTCAGCTCGTCCGCCACCATCGCCGCCTGCTCGCGCAGCTGGGGTGTGGGGGTCGCGTACACGTGGGCGAACAGGTCGGCGGGGTCCGGCTCGACGTCCCGGTTGAGGCCGTCGCGCAGGTGCGTGGCGACCCGCTCGGCCTCCTCGGTGAAGGCCGCGATCGCCGCGTCGTCGATCAGCCCCTGGCCGGTCAGGTACGCGCGCAGCCGGGCGATCGGGTCGCGCTCGGCCCACGCCGCGACCTCGGCGTCGTCGCGGTACCGGGTGGCGTCGTCGGCGTTGGTGTGCGCCTGCATCCGGTACGTGTGCGCCTCGACCAGCTGCGGCCCGCCGCCGGACCGGGCCCGCTCGACGGCGGCGCCGAGGACGGCGAGCAGGGCGGCCATGTCGTTGCCGTCGACGCGTTCGCCCTTGATGCCGTAGCCGATCCCCTTGTGCGCCAGGGACGGCGCCGCGGTCTGCCGTGACAGCGGGACGCTGATGGCGTAGCCGTTGTTCTGGATGAAGAAGACCACCGGCGCCTGGAACACGGCGGCGAAGTTGAGCGCCTCGTGGAAGTCGCCCTCGCTGGTGCCGCCGTCGCCGCACATCGCCATGACGACGGTCGGCTCGCCGCGGAGCCTGGCCGCGTGCGCGACCCCGACCGCGTGCGGCAGCTGGGTGGCCAGCGGCGTCGCGTGCGGGGCGACGTTGTGCTCGTACGGGTCGTACCCGCAGTGCCAGTCGCCCTTGAGCAGGCTGAGCGCCTCGACGGGGTCGACGCCCTTGACGGCCGCGGCGACCGTGTCCCGGTAGGTGGGGAAGAGCCAGTCGCCGGCGTCGAGGACCTGCGCCGCGGCGACCTGGCACGCCTCCTGCCCGTGCGACGACGGGTACACGGCGAGCCGCCCCTGCCGCACGAGCGCGTAGGCCTGGTCGTTGAGCCGCCGCGCGGTGAGCAGCGCGCCGAGCGCCGTGACGAGTGCTTCGGTGTCCGGAAGCGCGTGGCGCCCTGGGTCGAGGGCCTGGCCGTGCGCGTCGATGAGGGCGACCGGTTCGTCGCCCGGTAGCAGGTGACTCGGGTCACGCGTCATGCCGCAATCCTGGGCCTCGCGCCATTCGCGTTCCACTTCCGGCGCCAAACCGAGAAGATGTTCGTGTTCAGGGCGTCGTACGATGCCAAACGTCCAAACTGAGGGCTCGTTCAGGAAGGTGGGCGAGACAGGTGGCCGCCCCGCTCGACGACATCGACCGGCGTATCCTCGTGGAGCTCAGCCGGGACGGCCGCATGTCGATGCGCACCCTGGCCGAGCTGCTGCACATCTCCCGCGCGAACGCCTACGCCCGGGTCCAGCGCCTGCGCGACACCGGGGTCATCCGCGGCTTCCACGCCGACGTCGATCACGTGGCCGCCGGCATGGGCACGTCGGCGTACGTGACGGTCAACCTGCGCCAGGCCGAGTGGCGGGTGGTCGGCGAGCGCCTGCGGGCCCTGCCGGGCGTCGTGCACATCGCCCTCGTCGGCGGCGAGTTCGACGTGATCCTCCTGGTCCGCGCCAAGGACAACGCCGACCTGCGCCGCCTCGTCCTCGACGTCATCCAGGGCATGCCCGGCGTGGTGAACACCCGCACCCTCCTGGTCTTCGAGGAGTTCGAGCCACCCACCTCGGCCTCGATGTGGGAGACACGCTGACCGCGCGGCGCCGGAGCCGGCCGCGCGGGCGCCGGGGGTGACTGCGCAGTGTCGGAGATGAACGAAGTGGGTACGCAAGGTGATAGTTGGGTGATGCCGGTCACTGTCCACCCGAGCGTCGACCCGGAAGTCCTTTGTAGGATTCTTACAACGCGAGGGGTGCGGGATGCGTCGTGCGGCACAGTGGCGTACTCGGCGGTAATCACGCAGGGTGTAGCCAGGTGCAGGCGGCGCTCCGGGACCCGGACGTCGCCTGCTGTGTGTGGGGCAATTGGGAGGCTCAACCGGTGTTCAGTCGTGTCGCCATCGTCAACCGTGGTGAGGCCGCGATGCGGCTCATCCACGCCGTCCGGGATCTTTCGGCCGAAACCGGGGAGCGGATCGAGACGATCGCCCTCTACACCGACGCCGACCGCACCGCGACGTTCGTGCGGGAGGCCGACGTCGCCTACCCGCTCGGCCCCGCCTCCGCCCGGCCGTACCTGGACCACGCCGTCCTCGAACGGGCCCTGGTCGAGACCCGGGCCGACGCCGCCTGGGTCGGCTGGGGCTTCGTCGCCGAGGACCCCGCGTTCGCGGAGCTGTGCGAGAAGCTCGGGGTGACGTTCGTCGGCCCGAGCGCCGAGGCGATGCGCAAGCTCGGCGACAAGATCGGCTCGAAGCTGGTGGCCGAGGAGGTGGGGGTGCCGGTCGCGCCGTGGAGCCGCGGCGCGGTGTCCACACTGGACGAGGCGCTGCGCGCGGGCGAGCAGATCGGCTACCCGCTGATGCTCAAGGCGACCGCCGGCGGCGGCGGGCGCGGCATCCGCAAGGTCACCTCCGCCGAGGACCTGACCGACGCCTACGAGCGGACCAGCCAGGAGGCGCTGCGCGCGTTCGGCTCCGGCGTGGTCTTCCTGGAGCGCCTCGTCACCGGCGCCCGGCACGTCGAGGTGCAAGTCATCGCCGACGGGCAGGGCACCGCGTGGGCGCTCGGCGTGCGCGACTGCTCCGTGCAGCGGCGCAACCAGAAGATCATCGAGGAGTCCGCGTCGCCGGTCCTCTCGCAGGAGCAGGCCGCGGAGCTGAAGGCGTCCGCCGAGCGGCTCGCGATCACCGTCGGGTACCGCGGCGCGTGCACCGTCGAGTTCCTGTACCACCCCGGCGAGCGGCTGTTCGCGTTCCTGGAGGTCAACACCCGGCTGCAGGTCGAGCATCCGATCACCGAGATCACCACCGGCACCGACCTGGTGAAGCTGCAGCTGCACGTCGCCGGCGGCGGGCGCCTGGAGGGCCAGAAGCCGGAGGAGCTCGGGCACGCCGTCGAGGCCCGGCTCAACGCCGAGGACCCCGACCGGGACTTCGCGCCGTCACCCGGCCGCATCACCCGCCTGGTGCTGCCCGCCGGCCCCGGCATCCGCGTCGACACCGGCGTCAGCGAGGGCGACTCCATCCCCGCCGACTTCGACTCCATGATCGCGAAGATCATCGCGTACGGCCGGAACCGCGACGAGGCCCTCGGCCGCCTGCGCCGCGCGATGGCCGAGACGACCGTCGTCATCGAGGGCGGCACCACGAACAAGAGCTTCGTGCTCGACCTGCTCGACCAGCCCGAGGTCATCGACGCCAGCGCCGACACCGGCTGGATCGACCGGGTCCGTGCCGAGGGCCGGCTCGTCAGCCACCGCCACTCCGCGGTCGCCCTCGCCGCCGCCGCGATCGAGGCCTACCAGGACGAGGAGGAGATCAGCCGGCACCGGCTGCTGTCCACCGCGCACGGCGGGCGCCCCCAGGTCCAGCACGAGACCGGCCGCCCCCTCGACCTGAAGCTGCGCGGCGTCGGGTACCGGGTGAGCGTCGCCCGCGTGGGCCAGAAGCGCTACCGGGTCGGCGTCTCCGGCGGCGGCGACGTGCACCCCGTCGACGTCGAGATCGAGCGCTTCGACGCCCACAGCGGCCGGATCGTCGTCAACGGCCACCGTTTCCGGCTCGTCACCGCCACCCACGGCCCGGTCCACCTGGTCGAGGTCGACGGCATCACCCACCGCGTCAGCCGCGACGAGGGCGGCGTCGTGCGCTCCCCCGCGCCCGCGCTGGTCGTCGCGACCCCCCTCACGGTCGGCGACGAGGTCGAGGCCGGCGCGCCGATCCTCGTGCTGGAGAGCATGAAGATGGAGACGGTGCTGCGCGCGCCGTTCCGCGCCCGGGTCCGCGAGTGCCCCGTGTCCGTCGGCAGCCAGGTGGAGACCGGCGCGCCGCTGATGCGCCTGGAGCCCCTCGCCGACGACGCCGCCGCCGACGAGGTCGTCGAGACCCAGACGGTGGACATCGAGCTGCCGCCCGAGCGCGACGGCGTGAGCGTGGCCGAGCGGGTGGAGCGCGGCCTGCAGGACCTGTGCAGCCTGCTGCTCGGCTTCGACGTCGACCCGCAGGACGGGCGGCGGCTGCTGACCCGCTACCTCGCCGCCCGCGCCGAGCTGGGCGGGCGGCCGCTGCAGGGCGAGATCGACCTGCTCACCACGTTCGCCGACCTGTCGGAGCTCAGCCGCAACAAGCCCGGCGGCGAGTTCCAGGAGGAGCCGGGCAGCCCCGTGCACAGCCCGCGGGAGTACTTCCACAGCTACCTGCAGAGCCTCGACGTCGACCGGGCCGGCCTCCCCGACGGGTTCCAGGCCAAGCTGCGCAAGGCGCTGGGCCACTACGGCGTCACCGAGCTGGACCGCACCCCGGAGCTGGAGTCCGCGGTCTTCCGCATCTTCCTCGCCCAGCAGCGGATGTCCACCGACGTCGCCGTCGTGCTGGAGCTGCTGCGCCAGTGGCTGGCCGGCCCGCCGCCGGTGGAGTCGATGAACGAGCGGGCGGGCCTGGCCCTCGAGCACCTCGTCGAGGCCACCCAGGTGCGCTTCCCCGCCGTGTCGGACCTCGCCCGCGGTGTCGTCTTCCGCTGGTTCGCCCAGCCGCTGCTGCGCCGCAACCGCGCCAAGGTCTACGCCGCGGTCCGCGCCGACCTGCAGCACCTCGACCGCAACCCCGACGCACCCGACCGCGCCGAGCGGATCCAGGCGATGGTCGCCAGCGCCGAGCCGCTCGTGCGGCTCATCGGCCAGCGGACCGGGCGCCCCGGCCGCGACGCCTTGGCGCTGCTGGAGGTCGTGACCCGCCGGTACTACGGCAACCGGGCGCTGTCCGGCGTCACCGTGCGGGAGGCGGGCGGCTGCCGGTTCGTGACCGCGGAACGCACCGACGGATCCGGCACCGTCCGGGTCGTCACCACCGCCGTCGACATCGCCGCCCTGCCGGCCGCGATCGGGGCGGTCGGCGAGCTGGCCGCGGGCGTCGCCGAGCACGGTCTCGTCGCGGACCTCTACGTCACCTGGGAGGATCAGCCGGACGCGGACGCGATGGCCGTGCGGCTGCGGCAGCTGCTGACGGAGCAGCCGCTGCCCAACGGGGTCCGGCGCATCACCACCACCGTGGCCGGCACCAGCGGCGCCGTCATGCACCACCACTTCACCTTCCGCCCCTCCGCCGGTGGCTTCGATGAAGACCGGCTGCTGCGCGGGCTGCACCCGCAGATCGCGCAGCGGCTCCAGCTGCACCGGCTGCGCGAGTTCGACCTCACCCGCCTGCCGTCCGCGGACGAGGAGATCTACCTGTTCAAGGCGGTCGCGCGCAGCAACCCGGCCGACGAGCGGCTCATCGCGATGGGCCAGGTCCGCGACCTGACGCCGCTGCGCGAGGCCGACGGCCGCCTGGTCGCGCTGCCCGCCGTCGAGGACGCGATCACCGCCGGGCTCGACGCGATCCGCAACATCCAGGCGCAGCGCCCGCAGAACAAGCGGTTCGACACCAACCGGATCCTCATGTACGTGTGGCCGTCGACCGAGCTGACCGGCGACGAGCTCAACGCGCTCGTCCAGCGCATCCTGCCGACGACGGCCGGTGCCGGCCTCGAGGAGGTGCAGTTCATCGCCCGCCAGCGCACCTCGGCGGGTGACCTCAGCGAGGTCGCGGTCCGCATCACCCTCAACCACGGCCACGGCGTGCAGGTGTCCGTCGACAAGCCGTCGACCGAGCCGCTGCGGCCCCTGGACGACTACCGCCAGAAGGTCCTGCAGGCGGCCCGGCGCGGCAACGTCTACCCGTACGAGCTGACCTCGCTGCTCGGCTCCTTCGTCGAGCACGACCTCGTCGACGGCGTCCTGGTGCCGGTCGACCGGCCGAAGGGGCGCAACACCGCGGCGATCGTCTGTGGGGTCGTCACCACGCCGACCGACCGGCACCCCGAGGGCATCACCCGCGTCGTGCTCCTCGGCGACCCGACCAAGGCGCTCGGCGCCCTCGCCGAGCCCGAGTGCTCCCGGGTGATCGCCGCCCTCGATCTCGCCGCCTCGATGCAGGTGCCTCTGGAGTGGTTCGCGCTGTCCGCGGGCGCGAAGATCTCGATGAGCTCCGGCACCGAGAACATGGACTGGGTCGCGGCCGCCCTCAAGCGGATCGTCACGTTCACCCAGGCCGGCGGTGAGATCAACATCGTGGTCGCCGGGATCAACGTCGGCGCCCAGCCGTACTGGAACGCCGAGGCGACGATGCTCATGCACACCAAGGGCATCCTGGTCATGACCCCCGACTCGGCGATGGTCCTCACCGGCAAGCAGTCGCTGGACTTCTCCGGCGGCGTCTCCGCCGAGGACAACTACGGCATCGGCGGCTACGACCGGGTCATGGGCCCCAACGGCCAGGCGCAGTACTGGGCGCCGCACCTGCCGGCCGCCCGGGACATCCTCATGGCGCACTACGACCACACGTACGTCGTGCCCGGTGAGTCCGGTCCGCGTAAGGCTTCGACCGTGGACGCTGTCGATCGGGACATTTCGGACTTCCCGCACAATTTCGCGGGCAGTGACTTCACCACGGTCGGGCAGATCTTCTCCACCACGCACAACCCCGACCGGAAGAAGCCCTTCGACATCCGGACCGTCATGCGGGCAGTGTCCGACCAGGACCACCCGGTCCTGGAGCGCTGGGCCGGCATGGCCGACGCGGAGACGTCCGCGGTGCAGGACGTGCACATCGGCGGCTGGCCCGTCTGCCTCATCGGCATCGAGTCCCGCTCCGTGCCGCGGCGGGGTTTCCCGCCCACCGACGGCCCCGACACGTACACCGCCGGCACGCTCTTCCCGCGCTCGTCGAAGAAGACCGCCCGCGCGATCAACGCCGCCTCCGGCAACCGCCCGCTCGTCGTCCTCGCCAACCTGTCCGGCTTCGACGGCTCCCCCGAGTCGATGCGCAAGCTGCAGCTGGAGTACGGCGCCGAGATCGGCCGCGCGATCGTCAACTTCGACGGCCCGATCGTCTTCTGCGTCATCTCCCGCTACCACGGCGGCGCGTTCGTCGTCTTCTCCAAGGCCCTCAACCCGAACATGACCGTGCTCGCTCTCGAGGGTTCGTTCGCGTCGGTACTGGGTGGCGCCCCGGCCGCCGCGGTGGTCTTCACGGGCGACGTCAACAACCGCACCGCCACCGACCCGCGGGTCACCGACCTGCAGGCCCGGGTCGCCGCCGCGACCGGCGCGGAACGGGCGGCGCTCAACGCGCAGCTCGCCGAGGTGCACTCCGCGGTCCGCGCCGAGAAGCTGGGCGAGGTGGCCGCCGAGTTCGACCGCGTGCACAACATCCAGCGCGCCGTCACCGTCGGCTCCGTGGACGCCATCATCAGCGCCGCCGAGCTGCGCCCCCGCATCATCGAGGCGATCGAGCACGGCATGAAGCGCTGACCACCCTTGCGGACCGGCACGCCGCCCCCACCCGACGTGCCGGTCCCCTCACCTTCCGCAAGCCCCTGTTCACCAGGCGGAGCAGCGTAGACTACGGACAGCAACGACTCCGGAGATCAATTTCCATCGCTGGGGTGCGGCGGGTGGCGGCGGTGACCGCGGGCAGTTCGGCGAGCACCCGGGCGCACTCGCACAGGAAGGCGGCGGTCTCCTCCGGCGGGACGACGAGCCAGTCGTCGGCGAGGCGGGGCAGGTAGACCGCGCCGAGGTCGCGCACGATCTGTGAGGAGTACAGCCACTGGCGGGTGCTCTCGCCGCCGGCGCTGTCGTTGACGCCGGGCGGGACGGCGCGGAAGGTGAGGGTGCCGTCGGGGGCCGGCCTGGCCATCGTGATGTTCAGGCTCACCGGTGTCCCCTGCGGTCGGAGCTGCGTCGATTCACGGTACACAGGCGGCCGCACGAGAATGGTCACCCAGGAGGGGCAGCCAAGATCGAAGGGCTAGCCTCGCAGGGTGACGACGCACCGGATTTCGATCGTTGAGGCGCGGCGGATCGCCGTGCGGGCGCAGCTGCTGGGCGGCGAGCGGCCGGCGGGGCTGCTCGAGACGGTGCGGCACCTGGCGCTGCTGCAGATCGACCCGACCGCCGCCATCGCGCCGACCGCGGACCTCGTGGCGTGGAGCAGGCTCGGCGCCGGCGGGTACGCGCCCGCGGAGCTGGTCGGGGCGTTGCGGCGCAGGGAGCTGATCGAGCTGGCGGCGACGGTCCGGCCGGCGGAGGACCTGGCGCTGTACACGGCGGAGATGGCGCTGCGCCGCGACGACGCGCCCGGGGCGTTCAAGTACCGGCGGCACCCGGAGTGGATGCGGGCCAACGACGCGTGCCGGAAGGACATCCTCGCCAGGCTGACGGCGGAGGGGCCGTTGCCGTCGCGGGCCATCCCTGACACGTGCGCGATGCCGTGGGCGTCGACGGGCTGGACCAACGACCAGAACGTCATCCGGCTGCTCGACCTGATGGCGGCGTGCGGTGAGGTGGCGGTCGCGGGGCGGCAGGGGCGGGACCGGCTGTGGGACCTGGCCGGGCGGGTGTACCCGGACCACCCGCCGGTGCCGGCGGAGGAGGTGGTCCGGCGACGGGGCGAGCGGCGGCTGCGGGCGCTGGGCATCGCGCGGGCGAAGACGACCGAGGTGCCGATCGAGCCGTGGGGCGTCGGCGACGTCGGCGAGCCGGCCGTGGTCGAGGGGGTCAGGGGCGCCTGGCGGGTCGACCCGGCGCAGCTGGAGCGCCTGGGCGAGCCCTTCGAGGGCAGGGCCGCGCTGCTGTCGCCGTTCGACCGGCTCATCCACGACCGGAAGCGGACCCTGGAGCTGTTCGGGTTCGACTACGGCCTGGAGATGTACAAGCCGGCCGCGAAACGCCGGTGGGGCTACTACGCGCTGCCGATCCTGGTCGGCGACCGGCTCGTCGGCAAGCTCGACGCCACCGCGGACCGGAAGCAGCGCGTCCTGCGGATCAACGCGGTCCACGAGGACGAGCCGTTCGACGCGGAGACGAGGGCAGCGGTCGACAAGGAGATCGACGACCTCGCGACCTGGCTGGATCTGGAGACTCAGCGAAGCTAGATCCGGGCGCCCTTGGCGAGGTTGCAGCGGCGGCACAGCAGCTGCAGGTTGCCGACGCTGGTCGCGCCGCCGCGGCTCCACGGGATGACGTGGTCGAACTCGAGGTACTCGGTGGCCTGGCACTCCACGCACGCGCCGCCGTCGCGGCGCCACACCTCGGCCCGGATCGCCGGCGACACGGAGCGGGAGTCGCGCTGCGCCGGCGCGACCGCGGTGCGTTTCGCCACGCGCAGCACCCCGGTGAGCACGGCGGCCACGTACTCGGGGTCGCCGACCTCGTACGTGCCGCCGCCCCGGGAGGTGGTCGCGGCGACGACGACGGTGCCGTACTCGGGGCGCGCCTCGATGACCTTCGCCCAGACGAGGTCGGAGCCGGCGCTGTCGCCGACGAAGCGCAGCTTGGTGTTGGTGACGATCAGCCGGCCGTTGTCGCGCTTCGTGCCGCTGGCCAGCTGCCGTACCCGCGTCGCCGGCACCTCCAGGTGCAGGATCTCCTCCGCGTCGAGGTGCAGGGTGCTGGAGGAGACCCGGGGCACGTCGCCGCCGCTGATCAGCCCGAGCTCGAGGCCGCGCCGCAGCCGGCGGCGCATCTGGCTGATCGCGGGGTCGACGACGCCGAGCGCGCGGACCGCGTCGTCGAACGCGTCCATCTCGTGCTGCTCGATCACCTCGTCCGCGAACGCGAACGTCAGCAGCTGGTGCAGGTGGTGCAGGGCGACCGGGCGCAGCGTCTCGCGGCCGGCGTCCTCGCGCACCCGGTGGTAGCGCAGCTCGGCCCACAGCTCCGACCAGGCCGGCTCGGCCGTGCCGGTCGCGGCGAGGACCCGGGTCGCCCTGGCCCGCCACACGTTGAGCACGTTGGCGATCTCGGGGTCGCACCGGCGGCAGTTGGACGGTATGCCGGCGTAGCTGCGGTACTTCGGCCCGCCGCACCGGCCGCAGACCGCCGGCGTGTCGTGGATGAGCGGAACCGTCTGCATCGTCCACTCGGTGCCGTTCCACCACCGCAGCAGCGACGGGTCGTCAGGCGCGACGTACCAGTCGGGGCGCGGGCGCTCCGCCGGCAACGCACCCGACGCCTCGGCGACGGAATCATCAGCGTCGACCGAGACGCCGTAGTCGGTCGCCAGGCCCGCGAGGCCGGAGGACCAGCCCTGCCCGACGGCGCGGAATTTCCACCTGCCCTGCCGCCGGTAGAACTCGCCGAACACCATCGCGGTGACCGGCTCCACGTCGCGGACGGGGAACCGCGCGACGACCTGCCCGCGGCGGCCCTTCACGGTGACCTCGAGGCCGGGCACGGTGTCGAACGTGCCGTCGTCCATCGACCCCGCGATGACGACGCTGGCCACGTCCGCGGGGACCCGGGCCAGGTCGACCGCGAGGGTCGCCGCGCGCGGGCCGTCGGCGCTGAGCGACACCGCGCCGGTGGCGTCCCGCGGCTGGTTGTAGAAGACGAAGTCGGCGTCGCCGCGCACCTTGCCGCCCTCGCCGACCAGCAGCGCGCACGCGTCGACGGTCGCGCCGGCGCGCCAGGCCACCAGGGCCGTGACCGCCGTCTCGTCGATCGCGGTGTTCGCACCGCGGGCAAGTGCTGCGGTCGTCATGCGGGGCCACCTCCGGGGCGTGAGCGTATCGACACGGTATCTCGCAGTCGATCATCGCGTCATACTCCCGACCGTCCACTTTGGAGAAGGTAGGCTTCGCCGGCATGGAGCCGTTCCCGCTGCCGCCGTGCGAGCCCGGCGGGACGGATCCGTCCGCCGCGATCGAGGCCTGGGTCGCCTCGCCCCAGATGCGCGAGCTCGTGGCCAGGTTCGGCGGTGCGGTGCCCGACGCGCCGGCGCGGGAGGCGCTGGACCACGTCGCGGACTTCTCGAAGGTCTGGGACTTCAGGGCCGGGACGAAGGAGCGGTTCGACACCGCCCGCGTCGGCTACGGCGCGGACGACGAGCGGATCCGCGACCTCATCCACGCCCTCGGCAACGGCGGCCGCCCGAAGCCCGTCCACGAGCACTACGACCACGTCGTCGTCCTCGGCGGCGGCATCCGGGTCACCCTCGGCCGCGTCGACTTCGCGGCGAGGCTGCTCCGTGGCGGCACGACGGCCGCGACCGTCGCCGGGCTGGGCAGCCTGCGGCACCGCGACGACCGGGAGCACCGGGAAGGCCTCCGCCTCGGCCTCGGCGAGTTGGAGACCGAGGCGGACATGATGACGGCCGCGCTGCGCCGGTTCCTCGACCTGCCGGAGCCGGCGAGGACCGAGACCGGCGACGGCTGGTGGCACCAGACGTGGCCGGACGGCGGCGTCCACGTCCTGGCGGCCGCGTCGACCCGGCTCCCGCTGCGAGCCAGCACCGCCTGCACCCTGATCGGCTGGGCCGAGCACGTCAGCAGGCCCCTGGAGACCGACCGGGTGCTGCTGGTGACCAACGACCCCTACGTGCGGCACCAGCACTGCGACGCGGTCCGGCTGCTCGGCCTCACGTACGGCTGCGGCATCGAGACCATCGGCATGGACGACCTCGCGACGGCCGAGTGGGGGCGCCCCCTGGCGACCACCGAGCTGCTCCAGGAGGTCCGGTCCTCGATCCTCGCGATGCGCAACCTCTACAGCGCAGTCAAACAGTAATCGAAAGAAATAAGTCGCGTACTAAGGCTCCGCTAAGGCTGGCTCTTGCGCACCCTCGTCGATGCCGTTATACATCTAGGACACTTTACTGTTAACTTTATTAACGGTTGGCGGAGGGTTCTATGCGACGACGCACCCTGCACCTCTTGTCCGCCGCGACGGCGGCCCTCGTGGCCGCGTCCGCGGCGTTCTTCGTGACCACCGCCAACGCGGAGGTCGACCACGCTGCCTGCCGCCCGGACGGGCTCTACCCGACCGCGGGCGTCACCGTGCCGTACTGCAAGGTCTACGACACCAACGGCCGGGAGAACCTGGGCGCCGACCACGGCCGCCGGATCATCGGCTACTTCACCAGCTGGCGGACCGGCAAGAACGGCGCGCCCGCGTACCTGGCCAGCGACATCCCGTGGGACAAGATCACCCACATCAACTACGCGTTCGCGCACGTCGACGGCGCCAACAAGATCTCGGTCGGCACGCCGACGGCGGCGAACAACGCGGCGACGAACATGACGTGGCCCGGCGTCGCCGGCGCGGAGATGGACCCGGCCTACTCGTACACCGGCCACTTCAACCTGCTCAACAAGTTCAAGAAGCAGCACCCGGCGGTCAAGACGCTGATCAGCGTCGGCGGCTGGGCCGAGACCGGCGGCTTCTTCAACGACAACGGCGACCGGGTCGACTCCGGCGGCTTCTACCGGATGACGACCAACGCCGACAACAGCATCAACACCGCCGGCATCAACACCTTCGCCGACTCGGTCGTGACGTTCCTGCGCACGTACGGCTTCGACGGCGTCGACATCGACTACGAGTACCCGACGTCGAACGCGAAGGCCGGCAACCCGCTCGACTTCGCCCAGGCGGACGCGAAGCGGGCCGGGCTCAACGCCTCCTACCACCTGCTGATGAAGACGCTGCGGGAGAAGCTCGACGCGGCCGCCGCGGCGGACGGCAAGTACTACATGGTGACCGTCGCCGCGCCCGCCTCCGGCTGGCTGCTGCGCGGCCTGGAGTCCTACCAGGCGCTGCAGTACCTCGACTACGTCAACATCATGTCCTACGACCTGCACGGCTCGTGGAACCACTTCGTCGGCCCGAACGCGGCGCTGTACGACAACGGCGACGACGCCGAGCTGTCCCAGGGCGGCGTGTACGGCGCGTACTCCAACATCGGTTACCTGAACACGGACTGGGCGTACCACTACTTCCGCGGCGCGATGCAGTCCGGCCGGATCAACATCGGCGTCCCGTACTACACCCGGGGCTGGCGCGGCGTGACAGGCGGCACCAACGGCCTGTGGGGACGCGCGGCGCTGCCCGACCAGACGAAGTGCCCGGCGGGCACCGGCGGGGCCATCGGCTCGACGACCCCGTGCGGCAACGGCGCGGTCGGCATCGACAACCTGTGGCACGACGAAGAGCTCAACGCCGAGGTGCCGGCCGGCGCCAACCCGATGTGGCACGCGAAGAACCTGCAGGAGGGGCGGGCCGGTGACTACCTGGAGGCCTACGGGCTGACCCCGGCCACCGACCCGGAGGACCGCATCACCGGCACGTACACCCGCAACTACTCCAGCGCCCTCGTCGCGCCGTGGCTGTGGAACGCGCAGAAGCAGGTGTTCCTGTCCACCGAGGACGACCAGTCGCTCGGTACCAAGGCCGACTACGTCGTGAACAAGGGCATCGGCGGCGTCATGATCTGGGAGCTCGCCGGCGACTACGCGTGGGACGCGGCCCGCAACGAGTGGTACATGGGCAACACGCTGACGAACCTGCTCTACGACAAGTTCAAGACCGCCGCACCGTACGGCGCGAAGAAGGCCAACATCACGCTGCCGACGCAGACGCTCAACGTCGGCGTGCAGATGGGCGGGTTCGCGCTGGGTGACAACAACTACCCGATCAACCCCGAGCTGCGGCTGATCAACAACACCGGCGCGGCGATCCCGGCCGGCTCGCAGCTGGAGTTCGACTACCCGACCACCGCGCCCGGCAACCTCGGCCAGCAGTCCGGCTGGGCGCTGACCACCGTGTCGACCGGCCACACCGGCAGCAACGTCGGCGGTCTCAAGGGCGACTTCCACCGGGTGCGGCTCAACGTGCCGGCGATCGCCGCGGGCTCCTACGCCGAGGTGACGCTCAACTACCAGCTGCCGATCTCGGGCCCGTCGAACTTCACGCTCACCATCGGCGGCCAGACCTACGCGCTCGCCGCCGACTACGGCCGCGGCGGCACCGCGCCGACCGTGTCGCCGACCGTCTCCGGCACCGGCAACCCGTCGACCGGCACCTGCACGGCGCCGGCGTGGGCGGCGGGCACGGTGTACACCGGCGGGAACCTGGTGTCGCACAACGGCCACACCTGGAAGGCGCAGTGGTGGACGCAGGGTGACACCCCGGGCACCAACGCGGTCTGGGTCGACCAGGGCGTCTGCTCCGGCACGTCCCCGACCGCCTCGCCGAGCGCGAGCAAGAGCCCGAGCACGTCCCCGAGCACCTCGCCCAGCGCGAGCACGTCGCCGAGCAGGAGCCCGAGCACGTCGCCGAGCACGTCCACGGGCACCGGGTGCGCGGGCCTGCCGGTGTGGAACGCGGGCACGGCGTACAGCGGCAACACGGTCGTGCAGTACAGCGGCCGCAAGTACCGCGCGAAGTGGTGGACGCAGGGCGAGAACCCGACGACCACCGGCCAGTGGGGCGTCTGGGAGGACCAGGGCGCCTGCTGATGACCGGGTCGTGCCGGGCCCTTCGGTAAGGCCCGGCACGGCCCTTCAGGCGTGCGACATGGCGGTGGCGCCGATGAACTCCATCGTCGCCGCCACCACCTCCCTCGGGTGGGTCCACGGAATGCCGTGCGGGGCACCCCGCAGCGTGATGAGGCGGGCGTCGGGCAGCATCGGCTGCAGGCGCCCGCCCGTCGCCGCGTAGGGCAGGACGCGGTCCTGGTCGCCCTGCACGATGAGCACCGGCACGTCGATGCGCGGCAGGTCGGGGCGGAAGTCGGTCAGCCAGGCGGCGACGCAGTCGTGGGTGCCCTTCGCGGAGCCCCGCGCGCCGATCTCCCAGTGCGCCCGGAACGCCTCCTCGCTCACCAGCGTGCCCCGGTTCTCGTCCCAGTTGAAGAACGCCTCGCAGAACGTCGTGAGGTACGCGAAGCGGTCCTCCAGGATCGCGGCCTGGAAGCCGTCGAACACGCTCCGGTCCACGCCCTCGGGATTGTCGGCGGTCTTGAGCAGGAACGGCGCGAGCGGCGCCAGCAGCACCGCCCGCGCCACCCGCCGGGAGTCACGGGTGCCGAGGTAGCGGGTCACCTCCCCGGTGCCCATCGAGTGCCCGATGAGCACGGCGTCGCGCAGGTCGAGCTTCGTCATCAGCGCGTCGAGGTCGGCGGCGAGCGTGTCGTAGTCGTAGCCGGTCGACGGCTGCGACGAGTTGCCGAAGCCGCGGCGGTCGTACGTGATCACCCGGTGCCCGCTCGCCAGCAGCGGGATCGACAGCTTCTCCCAGGTGGCGCCGTTGAACGGGAAGCCGTGGATCAGCACGACCGGGCGGCCGGCGCCGTGGTCCTCGTAGTACAGGTCGATGGGGCCGGCGTTCTCCGTCCCGACGGTGATGTAAGGCATGCGGGTCAGTGCCCGTTCCCGCGCGGATTACGCCACCGGCTGGCCGGCGGCGTCCACGACGAACGCCTCCATCTCGTGCAGCAGCGCCCGCAGGTCCGGCAGGGACAGGAACCGGGTCTTGACGTCGACGGTCAGCTGGACCACGTCCGGCACGTCCTCGACGACGATCATGAGCTTCGGTCCCAGGGACCGCAGCGGCTCCTCCGACAACACCCGCGTCTCGGCGGGCACCGGCGCCGCCGGTCCGGCCGGCCGGGGGGTGCGCCGGTCGTTGTAGATGCAGGTGAGGTCGAGCTCCTCGCCGCGCTCCCGGCTGACCCGCTCGGTGAGCGCCGCGCGGGCCGCCGGGTCGTAGTAGGCGTACTTCGACGCGCTCATCGACGCCGTCCGGGCCCGGGCGATCGCCTCGTCGGGGCTCACCCCGGCGACGTCGAGGACGCACAGCCCGTCCTGGGTGATCGGGCTGACCACGTCGCGCAGCGCCGGCCGGAAGCGGTTGCTGATGATGTTGATCGCGACGAACGGGCCGGTGCCGGGCCGCAGCCGTTCGAGGCCGGCGGCGAAGGCGGCGAGCAGCACCCACGCCGGGTCCGCGCCGAGCCGGGCCGACACCGCCTCGGCGGCCAGGTGCATGACGCGGGACCGCCACCGCAGCC
Organism: Dactylosporangium sp. NPDC050588; assembly: GCF_040654975.1. NCBI lineage: Bacteria > Bacillati > Actinomycetota > Actinomycetes > Micromonosporales > Micromonosporaceae > Dactylosporangium > Dactylosporangium sp. NPDC050588. The sequence goes on from NZ_JBFAJA010000005.1 coordinate 100,745, forward strand.
GGCAGAACACCGGCGCCCCGCGGTCGGCGGGGGCGTCGAACATCGACGCCGGGATGGCGCGCAGGTGCGACTCCCAGTAGCGCATCGCCGCGGCGGTCTGCCGGGTCATCGCCGGCTCCTGCTGCAGGCGGACCAGGTCGAGCGGCTGGGGCGCCTCGTAGGGGCCGGCCGGCTCGCCGGTGACCTGGTCTCTGCCGGCCAGCTCCCGCATCATCACGGCGACCCCGCCGAGGTCGGCGGCGATGTGGCACATCAGCGCCACCACGTGCGTGACGGCGCCGTGCTGCCGGACCACGCCCATGCGCAGCGGCCACTCGTGCTCGTAGTCGAACTTGCGCTCCCGCCACCGGGCGGCGAGATCCTCGGCGACCGCCGCCGGGTCGTCGTCATCGGCCGCGTCGAGCACCACCAGGGCGGTCTCGCCGGAGCCGAACACCTCCTGCGTCACCGTGCCGTCGTCCGCGAAGCGCAGCAGCGTCCGCATCGCCGCGTAGCGGCACATGAAGAAGCGCAGCTCAGCCGCGTAGTCCTCGGCGGTCCGCCCGCCGGTGACGGGCATCGCACCGCCCATGCTCATCGACGAGTCGATCTCGACCATCGCCGCCCACACCTGCCGCTGCCCCCAGGCCAGGGGGCCGGCACCGGCGCCGGGCCCCTCGAACCGCACGACGATCCGCGTCTCAGCATCCACGGAAGTTGATGTTGGCACAGGCGGCCGGGATTGAGATCCGCCGTTCGGTGACTGATGGCCGACCGGCCGTTACAGCGTCTCCGCCTCGGCCTGCGCGATCAGCTCCAGGGAGTCCTCCCGGCCGAGGCGCTGCTCGCACAGGTACCCGAACACCGACCATGTGGTGTCGATCACCACCTGCTCCGGGAACGCCGCGAGCTCGTCCTCGTGGCCGAGCTGGGCGCGGATGAGCGCCACCGCCGCGTCCTGGTCGACCTCGACGTCGCGGGCCATGACCGCGACGTAGTCGGCGATCGCGCCGGGCGGGGTGTCCTCGTCGAACAGGCTGCACACGGCGAGCCGGATCGCGGCGGCCAGGACCTCGGGGTCCTTGTCGGCGTGCCGGTCGTGCTCCTGCGACTCGTCGGCGACCTGCTCAGCCGCGTCGTGGTCCCCGTTGAGCAGCGCCGCCACCACGGCACCGACCCGCGACCGCGGCTGCCAGCCGTCGCCGTCCGCGGCCCCGTCCGCCACCGTGCTCTCCGCTGCGTGCTCCGCCGTGCCCACCGGGTCCACCGGCGTGCCCGCGGCCGTCTCACTCCCCCACTCACTCCCCATGACCATGACTGTAGCCAAGCGACGCTCTGGTCCCGACCGCGTTCCGCGGTTGAGGCGCCTCCTCATCGACAATCTTCCAAATAGACGGGGCTCAGGCCGTAAGCTGGCGCCATGGCTGTGACGGGCCGCCAAGTGCGCCGCCTCTACCTCACACTGGTGCTGCTCAACACCCTCGCCGTCACGTTCATCTGGGGGATCAACTCGCTGCTGCTGTTCGAGGCGGGGCTGAGCAACACCGAGGCCCTCGTCGCCAACGCGTGCTTCACGCTCGGCTACGCCGTGTTCGAGATCCCGACCGGGTCGATCGCCGACACGTGGGGGCGGCGGGCGTCCTACCTGCTGGGCGGCGGCACCCTGGCGGTCACGACGCTGCTGTACTGGCTGGCCTGGCGCCTGCACGCCGGGGTGTGGGTATGGGCGGGGGTGTCGGTCGTCCTCGCGGTCGGCTTCACGTTCTTCTCCGGCGCCACCGAGGCGTGGCTGGTCGACGCGCTACACCACCTGCGGTACGACGGCCGGCTGGAGCAGGTGTTCGCGCGGGGGCAGGTGGCGGCCGGGATCGGCACCCTCGCCGGTTCGCTCGGCGGCGCGTACGTGGCGCAGGCGACCGACGTCGGCGTCCCGTTCCTCGTCCGGGCCGCGCTGCTGCTGACGCTCACCATTGTCGCGTGGCGGGTCATGCACGACATCGGGTTCACGCCCCGGCGGGGCAGCGGGCCGGTGAAGGACGTGCGGCGGGTGCTGACGGAGTCGGTGCGGCACGGCTGGGGGCGGCCGGCGGTGCGCTGGGTCATGCTCGGCTCGATGCTCGCCGCCGGGGTCGGCTACTACGTCGCGTTCACCATGAAGCCCTACCTGCTGCAGCTCGCCGGCGACCGGCGCGCCTACGGCCTGCTCGGCGTCGCGGCGGCCGTCAACGCCGCGGCGCAGACCGTCGGCGGCCTGCTGGCGATGGCGTTCCAGTCGCTGTTCCGGTGGCGGATGTCGGTGGTCATCGCCGGGGTGGCGCTCAACGGCGCCCTGCTCGCCGGGTTCGGGCTGGCGGGTGGTGTACCGCTCGCGATCGCCCTCCTCGCGCTGCACAGCATGGTGTCCGCGGCGATCCTGCCGTCGCGGCAGGCGTACCTCAACGGCCTGCTGCCGTCGGACCGGCGGGCCACGGTGCTGTCGTTCGACTCGCTCGTCGCCAGCAGCGGCGGCGTGGTGACCCAGCCGGGGCTGGGCCGGGCCGCCGACCTGTGGGGCTACCCGACCTCGTTCGTGCTGGGCGGCCTGCTGCAGGTGATGGCGCTGCCGATACTGTTCCTGGCCCGCCGGCACGAGGCCCGCCGGCACGAGGTCACGGCGGCGACCCGGACCGAGCCGGCGGAGGCGGAGGCGGTGCCGCAGCGCTCGTGAAAGAGCGCACGCTCGGCACCCTCCGCCGCCGTCAGGTCGTGGCCGACACGACGGAGCGGACGTAGTCCTCGAACTCCACGACCGAGTCGCCGGTCCACACCATGCCGTGCTCGCGGATGATGAACCAGTTCGTCGACTTCTGCCGCAGCTCACGGAAGAACTGCCGGCCGGCGGCGAAGCGCCCGCCCTCGATCCGCGTGTCGGAGACGAGGTCGCGGTGGCGCCGGCCGCGGGTCAGCTCCCGGTGGTGGAAGTGCACGAGGAGCCGCGGCCGCCGGCCCTGCATGGCCATCAGGCCGCTCAGCATCAGGAACTCGGGCGCGTCGGAGCTCGGCAGGCGCTCCCCCGTGTAGGTGAGGCTCTGCGTCCCCTCGTCGAACGAGGTGATCAGGTCGTAGTCGGCGGCGGTCATCCGCGACTTGTCGGTGACCGTCTGGGACACCAGCCAGTGCCCGTCGTGCGTGAACATGATCGAGCCGTCGGTGTAGGGCTTGCGCTGCCAGAGGTGGTGGTCGCGGTGGATGCGGGCCAGCTCGGCGACCTCCCCGGCGTGCCGCACGCGCAGCCGGTCGAGCACGGCCCGGTCGCCCGGGTCGACGCTCTGCGTCGGGTGGTACTTGACCCGGACCGTCTCACCGATCGCGTTGGCGTGCACGTCCTGCCACGTGTTGGTGCGCAGCCCCCGGGCCAGGTCGAGGTGGTCGGGGTAGATCGCGTTGATGTCGAGGGCGTCGCACAGCTGCGGCACGACGGTGCGGGCCAGGGCGTAGTCGGGCCGGTCCTCGTGCGTCTCGGTCAGCGGGTACGCCGAGATGATGTTGGTCCTGGCGCCGGTCGCGGCGAGCGCCGCGAGGTAGTGCCGCTCCTCCGGCGACATCAGCAGCGGGTTCGTCGGCCCGTAGATGACATACGTGGCGCCGCCGGACACGTCCTGCGGCAGCTGGCCGTAGGCGAGGGGCTCGGCGGTCACGCCGTATTCGCGGTGCAGCGCACGGAACGCCGGCTGGATGATCTCCCGCAGCGCCCAGTCGCGGTGCGGTGAGGCAGGGTTCAGGACATAGCGGTAGCTCAGCTCAGCGATCGTGCGCTTGTACCGAAAGTCGTAGGCCCGCAGATCCGGGGCGGAAGTCATCGAAGTGACCACCCAGTGCACTGTACATCGACGGCCGGTGCCGCGCTCTCCTCCCGCTGGTCGCGCCGGCGCCGGCAGGTCGCTGCCCGGGCCGGCGCCGGCGGGTCGCTACTCGCGCCAGCCCGACAGCTCGGCGCCCTTGGCGGTCTCGACGCGGTAGCCGAGCCGCACCGTCTGGCTCTGCCCCTCGGGCACGACCAGGCGCCAGGTGAGGACGCCGAGGTCGGTGCGCTCCGCCGGCGGCGGCTCCAGGACGGTCTCCCGCACGGTGATCGTGTCGTGGCGGGCGACCGGCACCTGGTCGAGCACGGTGATGCGCACCGGGCGGCCCGTGTAGTTGCCGACGGTGGTGCGGTATTCGACCTCGCGGCGCCGGCTGGAGCCCAGCGTCGCCTTGGTCGCGGTGCGGCGGGTCAGCTCCCGCTCCACCCGGACCCGGTCGTCGAGGCCGAGCGCCAGCTCCAGCTCCTCCCCGGGCGCCCACGTCGACAGGGCGGTCTTGCTGACGAAGTCGGCCTCGTGGAAGACGGCCGCCTGCCCGGGCGGCAGCGTGTGCTGCGACGTGTTGGTCACCTTCGCCCGCAGGTGCACGTCGGTGGAGCGCGACGGCGCGACGACGTGGTCGAGCTGGCTGCCGAGGTCGAGCACCAGCACCGTCGCGCGGGACGTGGTGCCGTCGGCGGGCACCGGGACCGCGCGGGCCGGGCGGTAGGTGGCCGCGACCGGCCCCTCCTCGACCCTGGCCTGCGCGATCTCGACCTCCGCGAACCCGTCGAACTGCTCCTTCGCCATCGCGCGGGGCGCCGGGGCCATCGCGGGCGCGGGAGCGCCACCGGGCGCGGCGCCGTAGGCCGCGAACGACTGCATCGGCGGCATCGGCGGTGGCGGCATCAGCAGGTCGAGGTACCAGGGCTGCAGCTCGGGGATCGCGACGACGCCGGAGGGGCGGGCCGTCGACAGCGCCAGCTCGCACTCCGGCCAGTCCTCGCCGGTGTGCTGCTCGATCAGGCCGAACCAGGTCAGGCGCAGCGTCTCGCCGGTGAGCCGCACGTCGTAGGTGGAGCGCCAGCCGGCGTCGGGCACCTGGTAGGACAGGTCCAGCTGGACCGGCCCGGCCGCCGACACGGCGAGCGCGACGACCGCGTAGTGCGCGTCCGGCTCCCGTTTGCCCGACAGGTCCAGCAGCTGCCGGTCCAGGGCGGCGATCCGGTCGGCGGCCCGGGTGCGCCGGCGCTGCAGGTCGCGGACGCCGGCCAGGACCTGCGACAGCTCGCCGCCCATCGTGGCGGTGAACGCGGTGACCGTCTCCGCGGCGGCGTCGCCGGTGGCGAGGGCCCGCGCGTAGGCGCCGCTGGCCCGCTCGCCGAGGGTCGTCAGGAACGCCTGCCGCTGTCGCAGGACCGTCTCGGTGTCCGCGATCTCGGCCAGCTCGTCCTCGAGCGCGCGCCGCTCCTCCTGGACGGCCGTCACGGTGCCGTCGGACGGCTCGGCGTGGCGCTTGAGCACCACGTCGACGCCGAGGACGGTCGCCGGGCCGCGCCCGCTGACCCGGACCGAGTCGGTGTCCATGCCCATCGGCAGCGGGCCGATCTCGACGAGCTGCTCGCCGGCCTCGAGGGTGGCCTGGCCGCGCCGGGTGACGCGGGCCTGCCGGGGATAGACGGTGACCGCGACGATCTCGTTCTGCACCTCCCGCACGGTAACGCATGCCGTCACCACCGCCACCGCCGTTCGGGGCATGGCGGGTGACCGTTCCGGCCGCCGGCGCGCCACCGTTCGGCGCGGGTCGGCGACACGCCGCGCGGTGCGGCCGGGTTCCGCGGCGCGGTGGGTTCAGAATCGCCTCCCGCCCACCGGAAGGACCCTGTTGTGACGGTCATGCTGACCCTGCCGGCCAGCGCGGCGACGCGGTACCCGCTGCGGTACGCCGTCGTCGACGTGGAGACGACCGGCCTGCACGCGCCCGGCGACCGGGTGCTGCAGATCGCCGTCACGCAGATGGAGTCCGACGGGACCCTCGGGCAGGTCTGGTCGACCCTGGTCGACCCCGGCCGCGACCCCGGCCCGGTGCACGTCCACGGGATCACGCGCGAGCGCCTCGCCGGCGCGCCCCGCTTCGACGCGGTCGTCGGGCACCTCGCGCGGCTGCTCGACGGGCGGGTGCTGGTCGCGCACAACGCCGCGTTCGACTGGAAGTTCCTGGCCGCGGAGGCGCACCGGGCCGTGCACCGCCTCCCGGTCAGCCAGCGGCTGTGCACGCTCGCGCTGAGCCGCCGCCTCGACCTGCCGACGGCGAGCCTGTCCCTGGCGGCGCTCGCCGCGCACTGGGGCGTGGCACAGGCCCGGCCGCACGACGCCGAGGACGACACGCGGGTCCTCACCGAGATCCTCCGGCACAGCCTCGCCGCCGCCGACGCCCTCGCCGTCGACCTGCCGCTGAGCGCCTGCGACCCGGCCGCCACCGACCCGGTCTACCCGGCCCGGCTGCCGCGGCCCGTCTGCCCGTGGGCGTGGCCGGGCCGCTGGACGCAGGGCCGCCGCCTGATCCAGGGCGCGAAGGTCGCCATCACCGGGAGCACCGCGACGGCCCGGGACGCCCTCGCGGCCCGCGCGACCGAGGCGGGGCTCGACGTGATGAACACCGTCAGCGGCAGGACCGGCCTGCTCGTCACCAACGACGCGACCGCCACCACCTCGAAGCTGCGCGCCGCCGCCATGTACGCCGTGCCGGTCGTCTCCGAGGCCACGTTCGCGTCGCTGCTGGCGGACGTGGAGCCCGGGACGCCGAAGCCGGAGGCCGCCCGCCCCCGGGCCGACGTGCCGTCGCAGCGGGCCGCCGCACCGGCGGGGCCGCTCGCCGGGCGGTGCCTGCTCGTGCTCGGCGGCACCCACGCCGAGGCGGCGGAGGTCCGCAACCGGATCGCCGACCTGGGCGGGATCGCCGCGGTCAACCTGACGGCCCGGGTCAACGGCGTCGTGGCCCTCCCCGGCGCGGACAACGACCGCCGCTGGGCCACCGTCACCGCCCTCGCCCTGCCCGTCCGCACCCCGGACGCCCTCGAACCGCCGGCCGCCGCACCCGGTGCCGCGGCGGTCGAGCCGCCCGCGGCCGTCCCGGCGGTGGTCCTGTCCCGGGGCGCCGTCATCGACCTGCCCGACGACGTCGAGGACTGGACGGTCGCCGTCAGCTGGCCGGCGGGCGCGGGCGCCGAGGTGGACGTGGTCGCGTTCCTCACCGACCAGGACGAGCAGGTCCGCGCCGACGCCGACTTCGTCTTCTACAACCAGCCCGCCGCGGCGGACGGGTCGGTGGAGCTGACCCTCGACGTGCCGCACGAGGCGCTCGTCGACGTCCGCCTCGGCCGGATCCCCAAGGACGTCACCCGGATCGTGCTCGCCGCCGCCATCACCGGCACGCACACGTTCGGGGACCTCGGACCCGTCGAGTTCGTCGCGCGGGCCGGCGACGGCGCCACCCACGCCCGCGCCACCCTCGACGCGGCCACCACCGAACGCAGCCTGCTGCTCGCCACCGTCTACCGGCGCGACGGCCGGTGGCGGCTGCGGGCGATCGGGCAGGGGTACGACCACGGCCTCGCCGGGCTCGCCACCCTGCACGGCGTCGCCGTCGACGACGACTGACCCCCGCGTCGACGACGGCAACGGGGCGGCACCACCCCGGACGGTCGGGTCCGGGGCGGTGCCGCCGCTGCCGTTCGCCGCGCTCTGGTCAGTGCGACCCGGCCGGCGCCTCCTGGCGTTTGCCGAGGTCGACGGCGGTGGTCCGGGCGGCGTCGCCGTGCCCCGGCCACCAGGCGGCGTGCCCGAGCAGCGCGGTCAGCGCCGGCACCAGGAACATCGACATCACGAACGCCGACAGCAGGATGCCGGCCGCCACCGAGAACCCGATCTGCCGCAGGAACGACACCGGGGCGAGGGCGAGGACCGCGAACGTGCCGGCGAGGATCAGGCCGGCCGCGGCGACGGACGGGCCGGCGTGCCGGACGGCGAGCGCCGCGGCGGCCCTGGGCTCGTTGCCGGCCCGCGCCTCCTCCCGCAGCCGGGCGATCATCAGGATGTTGTAGTCGGTGCCGATCGCCAGGACGAACAGGTACAGCACGATCGGCAGCTGGAACGTCACCCCCGGCCGCCCGGCGAGGCTCTGGAACAGGTAGATCGCGGCGCCGAGGGTGGCGGCGAAGTTGAGCAGCACCGCGACCACCAGGTAGAGCGGCGCGACGACGCTGCGCAGCAGCAGGCCGAGGATGACCGCGATGAGCAGCGCCGCCACGGGCAGGATCACCGACAGGTCGCGGTTGTTGGCGGCGTTGATGTCCGCGTAGATCGCCGTGGTGCCGCCGACGAGGACCTTCGTGCCGGGCGGCGCGACGGCGTGCAGGTCGGCGCGGAGGTGGTCGTGGACCAGGTCGATCGCCTCGTTGGAGGCCGGGTTGACCGACAGCAGCAGGGCGAAGCGGGCCACGGTCCCGCCGGCCGCGGTGACCGGTGGCTGGACGCCGCCGACCCCGGCGACCTTGGCCGCGGCGGCGCCGAACCGGTCGAGCTGCGCGGGGGTGAGCCGGCTGCCGTCGCCGGTGGTGAGGTACGCCTCGGTCGGGTCCAGCGCGCCCTGCGGGAAGCCGCGCTCCAGGTCGGCGGCGGCCTTCGCCGACTCGGTCGTGCTCGGGAAGCCCGCCGCGAAGTCGTAGTCCGCCTTGTACAGCAGGACCCCGCCGGCGAGCGCGACCAGCACGGCGCCGGAGGCGATCGCCGCGACCGCGGGCCGGCGGCCGAGCGCCGCGCCGATGCGCAGGAACGCGGTGCCCTTCGGCTCGCGCCGCCATGCCTTCGACGGCCAGAACGTCGCCGGGCCGATCAGGCTCACCAGGGCCGGGATCAGGGTCAGGCCGGTGACCAGCATGACGAAGACGGCGATGGCGAGCGCCGGGCCGAGCGAGCCGAACCCGCCGAAGCTCGCCAGCAGCAGCACCAGGAAGGCGACGATGACGGCGGCCGCGGCCGAGGTGATGACCTCGCCGACCCGGGCGACGGCGTGCACCATCGCGGTCTTGCGGTCCTCGCCGGCGCGCAGCCGTTCGCGGTACCGGAAGAGCAGGAACAGCAGGTAGTCGGTGCCGATGCCGTACAGGACGATCAGCAGCAGCGTCTGCAGGCTCTGGTCGACGTTGAAGCCGAACGCCTTGCCGGCGGCCGCGATCAGGTTCGACGACACCTGCAGCACCACGCTGATGACGACGATCGGCAGCAGCGCGGCGATCGGGCTGCGGAAGATGATGAGGATCAGCACGATGATCAGCGCGAACGTGGCGGCGCCGACGACCGCGAACGCGGTGTTGAACGTGTCGTTGTTGTCGACGACCTGGGCCACCTGCCCGGCGACGCCGGCGCTGAGCCCGGTGCCGGCGAGGTCGGCCTTGATGACGTCGCGGGTCCCGGTCACCGCGTCCAGCTGCCCCTGCGCGTCGGTCAGGGCGGCGGTGATGGGCACGGTGACGAGCTGCACCAGGCCGTTGGGCGCGACGGCCTGCGGGCCGGTCTGCGCCTTGCCGATCCCGGCGACGTGCGCGCCGTCGATCGCGGTGGCGAGGGCGCCGACCCGGGTCTGGTCGGCGGCGGTCAGCGGCCCGCCGTCGGCGCGCTTCACCACGACGATCGCGGTGGACGTGGCTTGCTCCGGGAACGCGGCCTTGGCGAGGTTGATCGCCTGCACGGACTCGTAGCTGTCGGGCAGGAAGCTGCCCTGGTCGCCGCTGGTGATGTCGGAGAGGCCCGGCAGCAGGCCGATGATCAGCGCCGCGCCCACGAGCCAGCCGGCGATGACCCACCAGGCGCGCCGGACGACGAACTTGCCCCATCTGTCGAACATGGCGGTTCCTCCACTGCGAAAGAGGTCAGGAGCGGCGGACGGTGATGTCGCCGTACGTGGTACGGCCGCGGACCTCGACCGTCTCGTCGGTGGGCTCGGGCTTGGTGGCGCTGTCGAGCAGGTTGTGCACGCGGCCGAAGCCGGTGGTGACGTCGAGCCACGCGGCCGTGCCCTCGGCGATCCCGATCTCCAGGTCGCCCATCGCGGTGCCGAGGACGACCGAGCCGCGGGCGATCTCGCCGAGGCGGATGGCGCCGTTGGAGGTCTTCGCGTCGACGCCCGCGCCGGCCCGCTCGACGGCGATGTCGCCGTTGGCGTTGCGCACCCGTACGTCACCCGCGGCGGACGCGATGGTGGTGTCGCCGTTGGAGTTCTTGACCACGGCGCTGCCCCGCACGTCGCCGACGCGGACCTTGCCGGTGCCGGTGTGGATCTCGGCGTTGCCGGCGACCCCGCCGACGGTGACGTGCCCGGCCGCCGTGTCCAGGCGCAGCGGGCCGGTGTCCGCGAGCGAGACGTTGCCGGCGCCGGTCCGCACGCGGCACTCGCCGAGCCGGCCGTCGCCGCGGACGCCGCCGACCTGGAGCTCGGTGGACACCTGCGAGCCGCTGGGCAGCTCGATCGACACGTCGACCGACCTGGTCCTGCGGGAGAAGTCGAACAGCCGCGACCTCGGGCCGGTCACCCGCAGCACGCCGTCGGTGTAGTCGACCCGGACCTGCTTCGAGGCCTGCACGTCGGACTCGTCGGCGTCGTTGCTCGGGCGGACCTCGACGACGGTGTCGGTGCGGTCGCTCGCGACGATGCGCACGTCGCCGACGCCCAGCTCGACAGTGACAGTGATCGATTCGGGGGTGGTGAACGTTGGCATGGTGATCCCCACATCTTGGGTAGGTGAGCCGTTTGCGCTGCTCAGCGCGGTTGGGCCGGCTCAGTGGTGGTGAAGGGCGGTGACGAGGAGCGGCGCGGGCTAGCGCACCCAGCCGGTGAGCGCCTGCCTGGCCTGCGGCGCGGCCGCGGCGGGCTCGGCGCGCGGGTCGGACCGCTGGAGCGCGGCGGCGGCGGCCCGGCTCAGCCAGGCGTTGACCGAGCGGCCCTCCTTCGCGGCGGCCTCCTCGATCGCGGCCTTGAGCTGCTCGGGCAGCCGGACGTTGATCCGCGCGGCCGGGCCGTCCTCGGCGAGGAGCGGCTCGGCCGCCGCCAGGTCCGCCGTCGCGGTCTTGGCGTCGGCCGGGACCGGGGCCGGGGCGGGCGGCAGGGTCACGACGAAGTTCGGGTCGCGGCCCCGCAGCCGCAGCTCCACCGAGCCCGGCGCGAGGTCGAGGGTGATCTCGTCGGCGGCCGCGGACAGCGCCTCGAGCAGCGTCATGCGGATCGCCGACTCGAGCGGCCCGGTCAGCCGCTCGACCACCGCACGCGCCTCCTCCCCGCCGGCCTCGGCGAGGGTGGCGAACTCACGTCCGAGGTTGGCCACATACGAGTTCAGGTCCATGGCACAACTATGGCACGCGCGTGGCACACGAGCAAGCCATCGTGTGCCAAAGTGGCACACTCAGGCGTCGCGCGGTGCCATGAGGGCAGTGAACATGTCGGTGAGGGGGCCGACGAGGTCGTCCTGGCCTGCGGAGGCGAGCGGCTCGAGGGCGGTCGAGGCGCGCAGCAGGGCGATGCCGATGGACGCGGCAAGGGCCAGCTGGGCCCGCAGGATCCCGGCGTCGTCGGGTCGCAGGCCGGCGGCCGCCGTCATCTTCTCGGCGAAGCGGCGCAGGATCTCCACCCGGATCGCCTCGGCCTTCTCGTCGCCGGAGGAGCGCAGCAGCAGGAGCAGCTGCGTGCGGTGCTGGGCGGCGTGCGGGCCGGCGAGGCGGGCCGCGATGTCGTGCGGGATCCGGTCCAGCGTCACGTCGCCGACGGTGCGGCCGAGCTCGTCGCCGACCCCCGCCAGGCACGCCTCGAACAGGCCTTCCTTCGACGTGAAGTACCGGTTGATGAGCGCGACGTTGACGCCCGCGTCGGTGGCGATGTCCCGCACGGTGGCGGCCGTGTACCCGTCCGCGGCGAACCGGCGGCGGGCCGCCTCCAGCAGCAGCCGGCGGGTCGCCGCGGCGTCCCGGCGGCGCACCCCGGTCGCGTCCTCACTCGTCACGCCACCAGGGTAGACGCCGTCCGGTGTGACGTAAACGATTGTTGACTTAGCTCGCGGGCCGCCCATACTTGGCAAGTCAGCAATCGTTTACATAGCGCCGCGAGGACCTCATGACGCGAACTCTGGAACCGCCGGCCACCGCCCGGCACGCCAACAGCACGCTGCTGGTGGTCTACCTGTCGCTGGGCGGCCTGGCCTTCGCGGTGCTCCAGTCGCTGGTGGCGCCCGCGATGTCAACCATCGCCCGCGACCTGAACGCCTCGACCGCGGACATCAGCTGGATCCTGACCGCATACCTGCTGTCGGCCTCCGTGTTGACCCCGATCCTCGGCCGCCTCGGCGACATGGCCGGCAAGCGCCGCGTCCTCATCGGCGTCCTGGCCGTGCTCGCCGCCGGCACCCTGCTCGCGGCGCTCGCCCCGAACCTCGCGGTGCTCATCGTCGCCCGCGCCATGCAGGGCGCCGCCGGCGCGATCCTGCCGCTGTCCATCGGCATCGTCCGCGACGAGCTCCCCCGCGAGAAGGTCGCCGTCACCGTCGGCCTGCTGTCGGCGATCTTCGGCGTCGGTGCCGGTGTCGGCATCGTCGGCGCCGGGCCGATCGTCGAGCACCTGTCGTGGCACTGGCTGTTCTGGCTGCCCCTGGTGCTGGTCGTGGTGGCGCTCCTCGGCGCGATCTTCGGGATGCCGGAGTCGCCGGTGCGCACCCCGGGCCGCCTCGACGTGCTCGGCGCCGGGATCCTGTCCGTGTCGCTGGTGTCGCTGCTGCTCGCGATCAGCAAGGGCCAGTCGTGGGGCTGGACCGACGGCAAGACCATCGGCCTGCTCGCGCTCGGCGTCGCCACCCTCGTCGGCTTCGTGCTGGTCGAGCTGCGGGTGAAGGAGCCGCTGGTCGACATGCGCCTGATGTCGATCCGCGGCGTCTGGGCCACCGACCTCGTCGCCCTGATCCTCGGCTTCGCGATGTTCGGCACGTTCCTGCTCGTGCCGACCCTGCTGCAGCTGCCCGCCGCCACCGGCTACGGCTTCGGCAAGTCGGTGTCGGAGTCCGGCCTCTTCCTGCTGCCGACGGTCCTCATGATGGTCGTCTTCGGCCCCATCGCCGGCCTGCTCAACCGCCGCTTCGGCCCGAAGGTCCCGATGTTCCTCGGCGCCGCCGCGGTCGTCGCCGCCTTCGCCCTCCCGGCCGTCGCCCACGGCGCCGTCTGGCAGGTGCTCGCCTCGGGCGTGCTCACCGGCGCCGGCATCGGCCTGTCCTTCGCCGCCATGTCCAACGCCATCATCGAGAGCGTCCCGGCCGCCCAGACCGGCGAGGCCAGCAGCGTCAACACCATCGCCCGCACCATCGGCAGCAGCATCGGCACCGCCGTCGTGGCCGCCGTCATCACGTCCAAGAGCACCCCGCAAGGGCTGCCGACCGACGCCGCCTTCACCGCCGGCTTCTGGGTCTGCGCCGGCGTCGCGGTCCTCGCGGTCGTCGCCTCGCTCGCCCTGCCGTCCGCGCACCGCCGCCACGAGGAGGCCGTCGCCGCCGGCGTCAAGGACCTGCCCCCGGAGCCGGCCGAGCTGCACCTGCCCCACCTGCACAGCCGCGGCTGAGCCCGCGCCGTGCCCGCCTGACGGGCGGGCACGGCGACGGACAGCTGACAGCGGGGTTGATCGACGTTGCGGGGGCACGACACAATGCCGCGCGTGGAGACGGAGAACGAGGGCCAGCGCAGGTCGAAGTGGTACGACGGATGCGACGGCCTCAGCGGCTGCGACGTGCCGGGCTGCGACGGGTGCGACGTGCCGGGCTGTGACTGCAACTTCATGCTGGGCACGATGCTGCTCGGCACGATGGCGATCAGCACGCCGACGAGGAAGCCCCGGGCGACCGCCAGCGGGCCGGGGCGGGCCGGCATGGTGGCCATCCGCGGGTATCAGCGCTGGCTCTCGCCGCACCTGCCGACGCGGTGCCGGCAGATCCCGACGTGCAGCAACTACGGCATGGAGGCGGTGCGCCGCTACGGGCTCGTCGTCGGCTCGCGCCTGACGGCGGCCAGGATCCGCCGGTGCAACGCGTCGACCCCGCGGGGGACGGTCGACCAGGTGCCGTAGCGGGCGGCCGTGTTCGCGCTCACAAAGGCAATCGTCCCGATGGTTGACAACTGCCGATGTGAGCGCAAACATGGCGTACCCCCGCCGCCACGAGGAGCCCTCATGCGCAGACGCCTGCTCGCGATCCTTGCCGCCCTGATTGCCACCTCCGCCGCACTGGTGGCCACGCCGCAGGCCGCCGCTGCGTCGCCCGCCGTGCAGTTCACCAACCCGCTGGTCAACCAGCGCGCCGACAGCCAGATCGTCAAGCACACCGACGGGTACTACTACTTCACCGCGACCGTCCCCGAGTACGACCGGATCGTCCTGCGCCGGGCGACGACCCTGCAGGGGCTGTCGACCGCGGCCGAGACCGTCATCTGGCGCAAGCACTCCAGCGGCGTCATGGGCGCGCACATCTGGGCACCGGAGATCCACTTCATCGACGGCAAGTGGTACGTGTACTTCGCCGCCGGCGCGACCGACAACGTCTGGGCGATCCGCATGTACGTGCTGGAGGGCACCGGCGCGAACCCGCTCACCGCGACCTGGACCGAGAAGGGCCGCATCACCACCGCCTGGGACACGTTCGCCCTGGACGCCTCGACGTTCGTCGCGGGCGGCGTCCGGTACCTGATCTGGGCGCAGTCCGAGCCCGGCATCGCGACCAACTCCAACGTGTACATCGCGCGCATGAGCAACCCGTGGACCATCACCGGCACGCCGGTCCGGATCGCGACGCCGACCCTCGACTGGGAGAAGCGCGGGTACGCGGTCAACGAGGGCCCGACCGTCATCCAGCGCAACGGGAGGATCTTCCTCACGTACTCCGCCAGCGCCACCGACGCGAACTACTGCCTCGGCCTGCTGACGGCGTCCGCGTCGGCGAACCTGCTCAGCGCGTCGTCGTGGGTGAAGAGCCCGCAGCCGGTCTTCACCAGCAACGCGTCCACCGGCCAGTACGGCCCGGGCCACAACTCGTTCACGACGTCGGAGGACGGCCAGAGCGACATCCTCGTCTACCACGACCGCAGCTACCGCGACATCAGCGGCGACCCCCTCAACGACCCGAACCGCCGCACCCGCGTGCAGAAGCTGTACTGGAACGCCGACGGCACCCCGAACTTCGGCATCCCGGTGCCCGACGGCGCCACGCCGGTGCGGCTGCAGTCGTACAACGCCGCGGGCAGCTTCGTGCGGCACTACAACTTCCGGGCCCGCATCGAGGCGAACGTCACGCCGCTCGCCGACGCGCAGTTCCGCATCGTGACCGGCCTCAACGGCGGCGGCACCGTGTCGCTGGAGTCGACCAACTTCCCCGGCTACTTCCTGCGGCACAAGAATTACGAGGTGTGGGTCGAGCGCAACGACGGCTCGGCGACGTTCAAGGCCGACGCCAGCTTCTTCCGCCGGGCCGGGCTCGCCAGCAGTACGGCGGTGTCGTTCGAGTCGCAGAACTTCCCCGGCCGGTACGTGCGGCACAGCGGCGCCGACCTGTTCCTGCAGACCGCCACCGACGCGACGAGCCGCGCCGACGCCACGTTCACCCTCGACTGAGCGCGACGCACGCTCCGGCGCTCCGGCGCTCCGGCGCTCCGGCGCTCCGGCGCTCCTGGAGCGCCGGGGCGCCGAAAAACCGGTTGCCGCGGCCGGCGGGCTCCAACGATCATGGACGGCATGACGCGCTGACGGACACCCCGTGTTGCCATGCCCCTCCTCCCGCTGAAGCGAGGACCATGTCCGCCACCGTCTCCGTGTTCGCCGGCCCCGGCAGCTGGATCGAGTCCGACGCCGTCGCGCAGTGCCACCAGGTCGCCGCGCTCGACGGCATGCTGCACGTCGCCGGCATGCCCGACCTGCACCCCGGCAAGGGTGCGCCGATCGGCGTCGCGATGGCGTCGACGGTGCTGTACCCGCTGCTCGTCGGCTCCGACATCGGCTGCGGCATCGCCGTGTTCCCGATCGGCCTGAAGCGGGCCGTGCCGGAGAAGCTCGCCGCGAAGTTCCCCGACCTGGACGTCCCGCTGGACCCCGGCCTCGTCGACGGGGAGATCCCCGGCGGTCACGTCGAGGGGCTCGGCACCGTCGGCCGCGGCAACCACTTCGTGGAGCTGGCGAAGGTCGGCACCGTCCTCGACGAGGCGCACGCCGCCCGGCTCGGGCTCGCCGCCGGCGACCTCGTGCTCGTCGTGCACAGCGGGTCCCGCGGCTTCGGCGAGCGGATCCTGCGCGCGCACACCGAGGTCCACGGCGCCGGACCGGCCGCCGACCCGGCCGCGTACCTGGCGGCGCACGACGACGCGGTGCGCTGGGGCTCGCTCAACCGGCGGCTGCTCGCGGCCCGGGTCGCCGACGCCCTCGGCGCGCAGCTGTCCGAACCCGTCGTCGACCAGTGCCACAACCTCGCCGAGGTCCGCACCGGCGAGGGCGGCGACCGTATCTACCTGCACCGCAAGGGCGCCGCGCCCGGCGACGGGCAGGACGTGCTGGTCGCCGGCACCCGCGGCACCCCGTCGTACCTCGTCGCCGCGCACGCCGGCGCCGAGGCGAACCACTCGGTGGCGCACGGCGCCGGCCGCAAGATGTCCCGGGCCGACGCCCTGCGCCGCGGCAAGGCCAAGCACACCGTCGAGGAGCTGCGCCGCACGCCGGTCGGCTCGCTGGTCGTGTGCGGCGACCGGCAGCTGCTCTTCGAGGAGGCGCCGACCGCGTACAAGCGCATCGAGCAGGTGATCGGCGACCTGGAGGCGCACGGCCTGGCCACCCCGGTGGCGACCACGGTCCCGCTGGTCACGTACAAGACGGCCGAGGCGGGACCCCGCGAGCGCCGTAGGCGCTGAGCCGGTGCGCTACCTCAGCACCGGACGTTTCTGCTTGATCAGCACCGGACGTCCTGCTTGGCGAGCTCGGCGATGAGGGCGCTGGCGGTGAGGTTGCTGAAGTTGACTTCCTTGCCGTTCACGGTCTCGATGACGTAGTCGTGGTCGCCGGAGTCCTGCTCGATCTCGACGGTGCAGCTGCCGGCCTTCGCGTCGGCCTCGTAGTCGTCGAGCTTCTTGACGTTCTTCTTCTTTTTCTTGTCGTACACGGTGTCGTAGTCGGCCTCGGCGGACACGTTCGTGTAGCCGGCCTTGGTCAGCTGCTTCTCCAGGTCGTCGGACTGCGACGAGCAGGCGGCGAGCCCCACGCCGAGCAGCAGCATGGTCGTGGCGGCGACGATCGATCGGGTGGCTCGCATGGCTATTCGCTTCTTCCGTCTCGAGGGGGTGGAGCACCTATTCTGGATCATCCGGCGGACGGCGCTGTCGGGATGCCGATGCCCGTTGTGTCGCCTACAGGCGTTCTGGGCGATGCGCCCGTGCGGCGGGCGTCGTAGCCGGGTTCGAGCGTGCCGAAGAGCCGGTCCCACACCGTCGTGTAGAAGCCGAGGTTGTACCGCGGCGTCGCGTGGTGCCCCGCGTGCATGGCCGGCGTGGCGACCCACTTGAAGACCGCGGAGGCCCGCACCCGCGGCGGCAGCGGCTCCACCCCGAGGTGCCCGAGGATCCCGAAGAGCAGGTTGAGCAGGGTGTACGCGGCGACCGCCCACGCCGAGAACGGGTGCACGGCGAGGATCGCCAGCCACGCCCCGCCGAACCCGGCGACCTCCACCGGGTGCAGCGCGAACAGGGTGATCGGCCGCGGGTCGGCGAAGACGTGGTGCAGCCGGTGAGCGAGCGGAAACAGCCACCGCACGTGCGCGGTCGCGTGACTGACGTACAGGAACACGTCCATGACCACCAGCAGCACCACGAGGTCCGGCAGCGCCCGCCAGGTGAGCGGCAGCGTGAACGTGATGATCCCGGCGCGCCACAGCCACCAGCCGGCGACGGTGACCGCCGCGTTGAGCACCGTCGCGACGGCGACCAGCGCCAGCTCGAGGCGGCTGACGGGGCCGGGCGGCGGGGTGACCCGGTGCGCGCCGGGCAGCTTCAGCGCCCAGTGCCCGAGCAGGGCGGTGACCCCGACCAGCGCCGCGTTCTCGGCCAGGGCCAGGAGCGCGAACCAGCCGGTGGGCAGGTCCCGCAGCCAGGTGACGATCTCGTGCACGCTCGCACTCTGCCACCCCGGCGCAACCGCGGTCAGGTGGCGGCGGAAAGGCGACGCTCCAGGCGGGCGGTCAGCCTCGGGTACCAGCGCGGCAGCCACCGCACGAGGAGGTCGGCGGACCTGGCGTCGTTGCCGACGAGGATCCGCGGCCGGTTCGCCTCGACGCCGGCGACGATGATGCGGGCGGCGCGGTCCGCGGGCATCGTCAGCAGTTTCTCGTTGTAGAGGCGGGTGCGGGCCTCGTCGCGGGCGGTGACGTCGGCGCCCTGGCCGCGGGCGTGCGCCAGGGCGGCGGTGGCGATGTTGGTCCGGACCCCGCCGGGGTGCACGACGCTGACGCGGACCGGGTGCCCGGCGGCGAGCAGCTCGCCGCGCAGCGCCTCGGTGAAGCCGCGCACGCCGAACTTGGCGGCGCAGTAGTCGCTGAGCGCCGGCTGCGCCATGATCCCGTTGAGGCTGGAGACGTTGACGACGTGGCCGTCGCCGGAGGCGATCAGGTGCGGCAGGAACGCCTTGGTGCCGTGGATGACGCCGAACAGGTCGACGGTGATGGTCCGCTCGTACGCGGCCCAGTCGCTGTCCAGGACGCTGCGCCCGCCGCCCGCGACGCCGGCGTTGTTGTACACCTGGTGCACCACGCCGAAGTGCGCAGCGACGGCTTCGGCGTGGGCGAGCACCGCGGCGCGGTCGGCGACGTCGAGCGGCGCCGCGTGCACCTCGGCGCCGAGGGCCTTGACCTCCTCGACGGTGGCGGCGAGCCCGGCCTCGTCGACGTCGCTGACGGCGAGCCGCGCGCCGCGCCGGGCGAGCTCGGCGGCGAGCTGCCGCCCGATGCCGGAGCCCGCGCCGGTGACGACGGCGACCTTGCCGGAGACCTTGCTCATTCGCGGACCCCTGCCGTGGCGGTGATGTGGTCGGCGGTCAGGTCGACGACGCGGTCGATGACGCCGGGGGCGAAGTGGTGGCGCATGCCGGCGATCTCGACGTGCCGGGCGCCGGGGATCGCGGCGGCGGTCGCCCGGCCGCCGCTGGGGTGCACCATGCGGTCGGTGTCGCCGTGGATGACGAGCGTCGGGGCGGTGATCGAGCGCAGCTCCGCGGTGCGGTCGCCGGAGGCCTGGATGGCGCCGATCTGCCGGCCGACGCCGGCCGGGTTGGGCCGCCCCTCGGCGCGGTCCCACACGCCGGTGACCCACGCGCGTTCGAGCGCCACATCGGGCGGGAAGTCGGTGGTGGAGCCGATGTGCCGCAGCAGCGACAGGTGCCGTTCGACGGCCTCCTCGGCGGTGCGGGCCGGCCGCTTCGCCATCCGCAGCAGCGTCGAGCGGGCCGGCTGCCCGACCCGCCGGTCGCCGGTGGTGGAGAAGACCGAGGTGAGCGTGGCGACCCGCGCCGGGTGGCGGGCGGCGAGGGTCTGCGCGATCATCCCGCCCATCGACATGCCGAGCACGTGCACCGGGCCGGCGCCGAGGTGCCCGAGGAGCCCGTCCACGTCGGCGGCCATGTCGCCGAGGTCGTACGCGCCGGGCACGGGCCGGGCGAGCAGCTGCCGAAGCATGCCCGGCGGGCGGGCCCGGACGCGCGTGGAGCGGCCGGTGTCGCGGTTGTCGAGCGTGATCACCCGCAGCCCGCGGCCGGTGAACCCGTCGACCATCCGCCGCGGCCACGAGGTGAGGTCCAGCCCGAGCCCGGCGACCAGCAGCAGCGCCGGCCCGTCGGCCGGGCCTTCGACGCGGTGGCAGATGGTCGTGCCGCCGGGCAGCTCGGCGAACAGGTCCTCGGTCATGCGGCCACCTCCGCTGCGCTCCGGCGTCCGCCTGACCCAAACACTGCGCCCATGATGCCCGGCCCTCCGCTGCGCTCCGTCCCGGTCATGCGGTCACCTTCACGGGAGCCTTGGAGAAGTGCAGGGCGGGGTCGTCGACGCGGCCGGCGCGCAGCAGCTTCACGTCGGAGTGGTAGTCCATGGAGGTGAGCCAGGGCATGCGGTCTCCCTGCCGGGGCAGCTGGTCGACGGCGCGCTGGATGTAGCCGGCGGCGAAGTCGAGCAACGGCCTGGTCGGCATCGCCGGGTCGCCGACCTCAGGGCGGCAGACGTCGTGGCCGTGGGCGTCCATGTACGCGAGGAGCCGGCAGAAGTGCTCGCACAGCAGCCCGACCTTCAGCGTCCACGACGAGTTGGTGTAGCCGATCGCGAAGGCGAGGTTGGGCACGCCGGACAGCATCATGCCTTTGTACGCGACCGTGTCCGGCAGGTGCACCGGCGCGCCGTCGACGGTCAGCCGCAGCCCGCCGAGCGCCTGCACCTGCAGGCCGGTCGCGGTGACGATGATGTCCGCCGCCAGCTCCCGCCCGGACTCGAGCAGCACGCCGCGCTCGGTGAAGGTGGCGATCCGGTCGGTGACGACGCTGGCCGTGCCGCGGCGGATCGCCCGGAACAGATCGCCGTCGGGCACCGCGCACAGCCGCTGGTCCCAGGGGCCGTAGGGCGGGTTGAAGTGCTCGTCGACGGGGAACCCGGGCGGCAGCTGCTTGACGTTGATCCGCCGGATGATCCGCCGGGCGAGGCGGGGGTGCTTCTGGCAGAACCGCCAGACCGCGCGCTGCTGGGCGATGTTCTTGCGGCGCGCCGCCCGGTAGCCGCGCTCGTTGCCGAGCCACCGGCGCAGCGCGTTGGCGATCGGGTCCTTCTTCGGCACCGGCATCACGTACGTCGGCGTGCGCTGCAGCATCGTCACGTGGGCGGCGCCGGCGGCCATGGCGGGCACCAGCGTGACGGCGGTGGCGCCGCTGCCGATGACGACGACGCGCTTGCCGGCGTAGTCGAGGTCCTCGGGCCACTGCTGCGGGTGCACGATCGGGCCCGCGAACCGTTCGCGGCCCTCGAAGTGCGGGGTGTGGCCGGCGTCGTACCGGTAGTAGCCGCCGGCGCAGAACAGCCAGCCGGCGGTCATCCGCGTCCGCGTCCCGGTGTCGGTGCGCTCGACGTCGAGGATCCACCGGGCCTCGTCGCTCGACCACGCCGCGCCGAGCACCTTGTGGTGGTAGCGGATGTGGGTGTCGAGGCCGTTCTCGGTGGCGGTCTCCCGCACGTACCGCAGGATCCTGGGCGCGGAGGCGATGGACTCCTCGTCCTGCCATGGCTTGAACTCGTAGCCGAACGTGTGCAGGTCGGAGTCGGACCGGATGCCGGGGTAGCGGAACAGGTCCCACGTGCCGCCGGACGCGGCCCGGGCCTCCAGGATCGCGAACGTCTTGCCCGGCAGTTGCGTGGTCAGGTAGCGCCCCGCCCCGATGCCGGAGATGCCGGCGCCCACGATGACGACGTCGAGATGCTCGGCGGGCGTTGTGCTCATGACCTCGACGATGCGCCTTGCACGTCGCCTTGCGCCAGCCCAATGTGCACCGGAATACTCGCCGGATGGTGCAGAATGCTGCGTCGGCACCGTGGCCGGCGCTGTCACCGGAGGTCAGGGAGCTCTTCCGCCGAGGCGCGGAGATCGCCCTCGACCCGCGCGCGGAGTGGATCGAGGAGCTGCACGCGGCGGCGCTCGGCGGGGACCGGATGCGGCCCGTCGCCGCCGACCCGGTCCTGGCGGAGGCGACGAAGCGGGCCAACCTCGCCAACCTGCTGCACTGGGCGGAGCAGAACGTGCGGCATCCGGGGCGGCGGGTGCCGGCGAACACCGGCGCCGAGGCGCTCGACGCGGCCCGGGACATGGTGCGCCGCGGGCTCGACGAGCGCGGGCTGGACGCGTACCGCACGGCGCAGAGCGTCGCGTGGCGGCGGTGGATGGAGATCTGCTTCGAGCTGACCTCCGACCCGGTGCGGCTGCGGGAGCTGCTGGACGCGTCGGCGCTGTCGATCTCCACGTTCATCGACGACACCGTCGCCGCCGTGTCGCGGCGGATGGAGGTGGAGCGGGCCGAGCTCACCCGGGGCGCGTCGGCGGAGCGCCGGGCGGCGGTGACGCTGCTGCTGGAGGGCGCGCCGATCAGCCGGTCGCGGGCCGAGGCGCAGCTCGGGTACGGGCTGGCCGGTCCGCACACCGCCGCGATCGTGTGGGGCGCGACCGAGCACCTGGAGGGCGCCGCGGAGACGGTGATGCGGGCCGCCGGCGCCACGCACCGCCTGACCGTGGTGGCCGGGACGGCCGCGCTGTGGGTCTGGTTCCCGTCCCGGACCGCGCCGCTGCCGTCGTTGCCGGGCCACCCCGACGTGCGGGTCGCCCTGGGCCGGCCGGGCACGGACGTCGCCGGTTTCCGCCGCAGCCACCTGGACGCGGCGGCGGTGCAGCGGATGCTGACCCGGCTCACCTCGCCGCAGCAGGTCGCCCGCTACGAGGACGTGCAGCTCGTCGCGCTGCTCACCGCCGAGCCGACGCAGGCCGACGAGTTCCTCGCCGACACGCTCGGCGACCTCCTGCACGCCGACGCGGCCACCCACGAGACGGTCCTCACCTACGTGCGGGAGCAGTGCAGCACCACCCGGGCCGCGGAACGGCTGTACACCCACCGCAACACCGTGCTGCGCCGCCTGGCCCGCGCCGACGAGCTGCTCCCCCGCCCCCTGTCCGAAAACGTGGTGAGCGTGGGAGCAGCCCTCGAGGTGCTCCGGTGGCGCCGGACCTGACCTACCCGATCAGCGGTGCCACTTCTGGTTGCTGCCGCCGCCGCAGGTCCACAGCTGCAGCTTGGAGCCGTTGGCGGTGGCCGCGTTCTGCACGTCGACGCACTTGTTGGCCTGGATGTTCACCAGGTCGCCCGCGGCGTTGAGCGTGAACTTCTGCGCGCCGCTGCCGTTGCAGGTCCACAGCTGCACGGCCGCGCCGTCGGCGGTGGAGCCGCCGGAGACGTCCATGCACTTGCCGAGCGCGCGGATCGAGCCGTCGGCGTTGATCGTCCACTGCTGCGCGCCGGTGCCGTTGCAGTCCCAGATCTGCAGCCGGTTGCCGTCGGCCGCGTTGGAGCTGGGCACGTCGATGCACCGGTTGCTGCCGTTGCCGATGATCGGTCCGGCGCCCCCGCCGCCACCGCCGCCGCTGTACCCGTAGACCCGCACGTAGTCGACCGTGAGCGTCTGCGGGAACTGGGTGGTGCCGTCCGGGTAGCCGGGCCAGTAGCCGCCGACCGCGAGGTTCAGCAGCATGAAGAACGGGTGGTCGAACACCCACCGGTCCCCACCCAGGTCCGCGGGGGTCCGGGTCTGGTACAGGTTGCCGTCGACGTACCAGCGCAGCACGTTCGGCTCCCACTCGACCGAGAACGTGTGGAACGCGTCCGCGAACGGCGCCCCGATCGTGTACCCGGCACCGATCCCTTCGGCACCGGAGTACCCAGGCCCGTGGATCGTGCCGTGCACCGTGTTCGGCTCCTTGCCGATGTTCTCCATGATGTCGATCTCGCCGCTGTTCGGCCACGGGTTGCTGCCGATGTCGGCGCCCAGCATCCAGAACGCGGGCCAGATGCCCTGGCCGCGCGGCAGCTTCATCCTTGCCTCGAAGCGGCCGTACGCCTGGGTGAACCGGTCCGCGGTCAGCAGCCGGGCCGAGGTGTAGACGCACCGGCCGTAGTGACACTGGTAGTTGGCCGGGTTCTCCTTGCGGGCGGTGATCACGAGCTGCCCGGCACCGTTGAGCGCCGCGTTGCTCGTGCTGGTGGTGTAGTACTGCTGCTCGTTGTTGCCCCAGCCGCCCCCGCCGACGTCGTACTTCCACTTGCTGCCGTTGGGTGCGCTGCCGGCCGCGCCGTCGAACTCGTCGGACCAGGTGAGCCCTCCGATGGCGGCGGCGGCCGGGTTGCTGGCGGCGTCCCGCACCGCGACCGCGGTGAGGAACGACAGGACGGTCGCACCCAGCATGACCAGGGTGCGAGCCTTGATGAGCTTCACGTGCATGTGGCCTCCCGAGGACCTGGCGGAGTCCGTACGGTTACTTAACAGATCGACCCCGGTCGAACGTATACACCTCGGGCGACCGCGGTCAAGAGAGCGCTCTCAGTCGGCGCCCCCGGGCACGCGCCCGAACCACAACCAGCACCGCACCCCCTTGACCACCCCGCCGACCACCGGCGCGGCGAGCCCAGACCACCCCGGGATTCCAGGCGGGCACAGCGCAGACCAGCAATCCGTGCGCCAGGCCCACACGACCCACCCCGGCCGCCCCGCCGACCCCTGCCCGGACGCCGACGCCCGACTCGGGGCGGCGGCGAACCCCGCAAGCACCGGGGCCGGCCCTCAGCACACCCCGCTCCGGCGCTACATGACCCCCGCCTCGCTCCACAGCCGTTGGTCAATGCCCGTAAATACGGCAATTGCGCAATCGACTTTGCGCGATCCAACCACAAAACGATCTTTAAAATGGAGGTAGATCGCGCAATGTCGATGCCCAATTATGAACATCTCGGGGCATTGACCAACGTCTGCGTGAGGCGCTCACCGACAGGCCGCGAACGTGACGCACTGCCGGCCCACCCCGAGCGCGAGCCCGCGGAGCAGGAAGACACGAAGTGAGGGCGAGCACGCGGCGCGCCAGGCCACGGCACGGACATGCGGCGGGACGGTCACGGGCCACGGCCGGACCACGGCGCGGTCCGACGCGCGACCGGGACACACATGCGGCACGGACGACTCACACCCGGGGAGCCAGGTCCGCGGCGCGGACCGACGTGGGGTGCGGACCGACGTGGGGCGTTCGCACTGCCGACGGCGCGTGCCCCTCCTGGCGCTACATGGACCCGGGCCTGCACGCAGACGTTGGTCAATGCCCGGGAGTATGGCAATTGGTGGTGGTATGCGGCGAAGGAAAGAAGGCGTTGACGCCGGCGGTGCCGGAGGGCTAGGAGCGTAGGTCGGCGACCAGGGCCACGTACTGGCGCTGGGCGTCCTCCTGGGCGGTGCCGGCCAAGGCGTGCCACGCGTCGTACTTGGCGCGGCCGACCATGTCGAAGACGCCGGGGCGCTTGCCGGTGGCGTCGCCGTGGGTGCCCTGCTTGTAGAGGGCGTAGAGCCGCAGCAGGACGTCGTTGCCGGGGCGCTGGTCGAGCTGCTTGACGTCGATCTGGGCCTGCTCGAACTCCGCGGTGAGGGACATGCCCCGAAGCCTACAAGCGCAGCGGGTGATCCTGGACGAGCGACTCGGGGGCGGAAAGCTGCCACGCCTCGTAGAGCAGCTCGGTCAGCTCGTCGGCGTCGATCCGCTCCAGGTACACGACGACCCAGCCGAAACCGCCGGAGGTGAACTGCACCTCGAACACGTCGGGGCGCTCCGCGACAAGGGCGATCTGCTCCGACAGCGTCTGCTTCAGGCCGGTCGTGTGCGTGCGGGGCCAGTAATAGCCGAACCGCTTGCCGCGCACGCTGAACGACGTGTAGTCCGCGGCGTGTGCCCGCTCGACCTCGGCGAGCCGGTCCACCATCGCGAGGAACTGCGCATCCGGTACAGCCACGATGGAAGTTTCACAGCCCCGCCCGGCGGCGTCCACGGCGGGGGCCGGGCTGATTGACACGCCGGTGAGGGGTTCGTACCGTCACCTGTCGAAGCGCTTCGACAGGGATTGGGCCGTGCATGAAGTTCAGCGACGGGTACTGGCAGCTGCGTGAAGGGGTGCACCCCCTGTACCCGGTGCACGTCCGGGATGTGGCCGTCGGCGCGAACAGCCTGTCGGTGTACGCGCCGACCCGCCGGGTCACCGGCCGTGGCGACACGCTCAACACGCCGCTGTTCACCATCGAGTGCACCACGCCGGCGCCCGACGTGATCGCGGTGCGGGTCAGCCGGCACACCGGCGGCGCGCCGCGCGGGCCGCGGTTCCGGATCGACGCCGACCCGGCCGCCGACGCGAAGGTGACCCGCGACAACGACGCCGTCACGTTCACCGCCGGCGCCCTCAGCGCCCGGTTCGCACTTGACGGACCCCGAAGCCACGGCAACAGCCAAAGCCAGGGCACGAACCACAGCCAGGGCAGCAGTCAGGGACAGGGCAACAGCCAAGGCGGGCAGTGGCGGCTCGACTTCATCGCCGAGGGGCGGGTCCTCACCAGCAGCGCCCCGAAGGCGCTCGCCGCCCTGCGCACCGCGGACGGCCACTTCCTGCGCGAGCAGCTCAACCTCGGCGTCGGCGAGGTGGTGTACGGGCTGGGCGAGCGCTTCGGTCCGCTGGTCAAGAACGGCCAGACCGTCGACGTCTGGAACGCCGACGGCGGCACCAGCAGCGAGCAGGCGTACAAGAACGTCCCGTTCTACCTGACCAGCGCCGGCTACGGGGTGTTCGTCGACGACCCGGGCCCGGTGTCGTTCGAGGTCGCCTCGGAGGCCGTGTCGCGGGTGCAGTTCAGCGTCCCCGGGCAGGTCCTGTCGTACCTCGTCATCTACGGGCCGACGCCGCGCGACGTGCTGCGCAAGTACACCGCGCTCACCGGCCGGCCCGCGCTGCCGCCGGCGTGGTCGTTCGGCCTGTGGCTGTCCACGTCGTTCACCACGTCCTACGACGAGGCGACCGTGACGTCCATCGTGGACGGGATGGCCGAGCGCGGGCTGCCGCTTTCGGTCTTCCACTTCGACACGTTCTGGATGCGCGAGTTCCACTGGTGCGACTTCGAGTGGGACCCGGTGACCTTCCCCGACCCGGCCGGCATGCTGGCCCGGCTCAAGGCGAAGGGGCTGCGGATCTGCGTGTGGATCAACCCGTACATCGCGCAACGCTCCGCGCTGTTCGCGGAGGCGACGGCCGCCGGGCACCTGGTGAGGAAGAGCGACGGCGACGTGTGGCAGTGGGACCAGTGGCAGGCCGGGATGGGCCTCGTCGACTTCACGAGCCCGGCCGCGCGGACCTGGTTCCAGGACAAGCTGAAGCACCTGCTCGACCTGGGCGTCGACTGCTTCAAGTCCGACTTCGGCGAGCGCATCCCCACCGACGTCGTCTGGTCCGACGGCGCCGACCCGCTGCGGATGCACAACTACTACACGCACCTGTACAACGAGGCCGTCTTCGAGGTGCTGCGGGAGCGCCGCGGCGACGGCGAGGCGGTGCTCTTCGCCAGGTCCGCGACCGCCGGCGGGCAGCAGTTCCCGGTCCACTGGGGCGGTGACTGCAGCGCCACCTTCGAGTCGATGGCCGAGAGCCTCCGCGGCGGGCTGTCCCTGGCCATGTCGGGGTTCGGGTTCTGGAGCCACGACATCGGCGGCTTCGAAGGTACGCCGGATCCGGCCGTCTTCATGCGCTGGATCCCGTTCGGGCTGCTGTCCTCGCACAGCCGGCTGCACGGCAACGAGTCCTACCGGGTGCCGTGGCACTTCGGCGACGAGGCGGTCGCCGTCCTGCGCGACTACACGCGGCTCAAGGCGCGGCTCATGCCCTACCTGTACGGCGCGGCCGTCACCGCGCACCGCGAGGGCCTGCCGGTGCTGCGGCCGCTCGCGCTGGAGTTCCCCGACGACCCTGCCTGCGCGCACCTGGACCGGCAGTACATGCTGGGCGGCTCGATCCTCGTCGCGCCGGTGTTCAGCGCCGACGGCGACGTCAGCTTCTACCTGCCGGCGGGGCGGTGGACCGACCTGCGCAGCGGCGAGGTGCTGAGCGGGCCAGGCTGGATCCGGCGCCGGTACGGCATGGGCGACCTGCCGGTGCTCACCCGTCCCGGCTCGGTCGTGCCGCTCGGCGCGCGCGACGACCGCCCCGACTACCCATACGCCGACGGCGTCACCCTGCGGGTCCACGAGCTGCCCGACGGCGCGGGCACGACCGTGGACATCCCCTCGCCGCAGGGCCGGCTCAGCGGCACCGCCGGAGCGAGCTTCACGGTGCGCAGGGCCGGGACGACCGTCGAGGTGCGCCGGGACAACGGGAGCCCGGCGCCCTGGCGGGTGCAGCTGGCCGGCATCGACACGGTGGCGGCCGTCGATGCCGGCCGGCTCACTCGCGACCCCGCCGGCGTGCTGATCGCCGTGGACGCCGAGGTGGACCGGCTGACCGTCAGGCTCGCCTAGCGACTTCCCAGGGGTGTGGAGCGACGCCGCCGCGGTCCGGATCGGGTGTTCCGGACCGCGGCGGCGCCGCTGTTTCCCTGGTTCCGCGACGGCACGAGCCGCGGCAACCCTTCCGCTGCCTGCTGAACGCCGACGCCGCACGGGGACGCCGAGCCACACAGGGACGCCGAGCCACACAGGGACCCCGAGCCACACGGGGCGCCGAGGCCGCACCGGCCGCCGCGGAAGACTCCGCGGGACCGTGGTTCAGGGCCGGCGGGCCGGGGCGGCGCTGTCGCGGACCGTCAGGGCCGGCGGGAGCAGGGTCGCCTCGGGGACCTGGCGGCCGTCGAGCTTCGCCATGAGCAGGTCGACCGCCCGCCGGCCCACCTCCTCCGCCGGGATGCTCACCGACGTGAGCCGCGGCTTGCCCCGCTCGGCGACCTCGTCGGGGCAGATCGCCACCACCGACACGTCCCGCGGCACCCGCCGGCCGAGCGCCGCGAATGCGTCCAGCAGCGGCGGCACGGTCGGCTCGTTGTGCACCACCACCCCGGTCAGGTCCGGGTGGCGGTCCAGCAGGCCGCGCACCGTCGACAGGACCGCGTCCGGGGTCGGCTCGCACGGGACGGTCGTGCCGCGCAGGCCACGCCGCCGCAGTGCCTCGTCGAACCCGGCGGCGGTGCGGCTGGCGAAGCCGAGCTCCCGCTCGTACACCTCCGGCGGCGACCCCACGAGGGCCACACAGGCATGACCGAGGTCGGCGAGGTGCTCGACGCACGCCGCGCCGGCCGCCGCGAAGTCCAGGTCGATGCAGGTGAGCCCGTCGGCGTCGGCGGGGAACCCGATGAGCACCGACGGCCGGCCGAGCGTCCGGAGCCGGGGCAGCCGCCGGTCGTGCAGCTCGACGTCCATCACGATGAGCGCGTCGGCGAGCGAGCTGGCGGCGACCCGCTCCAGGCCCTGCACGCCCTCGTCCTGGGTGAGCAGCAGCACGTCGTGGTCGTGGCGGCGGGCCGCGGTCACGACCGAGATCACGAACTGCATCAGCACCGGCACGTACAGGCCCGTGTAGAGCGGCATGATCAGCGCGATCACGTTGGAGCGGTTGCTGGCCAGGGCCCGGGCGCCGGCGTGCGGGTGGTAGCCGAGGACGTCGATCGCGGCGAGCACCCTGCGGCGGGTCTCCTCGGAGATCGTCCGCTTGCCGCTCAGGACGTACGAAACGGTGCTCGGGGACACGCCCGCCTGCCGTGCCACGTCACCGATCGTCGCCATGCCCGCCTTCATGGTCACGACAGTAAGCGACGCGGCGCCTTTGTCGTAGTCGGCAGGAAATTTCCGGACCAGTACGAATTGACGACGATAACCTCGTATCAGTTACTGAAATCAATTCATCTCTTCCGCTCAAGGACCCTTTCAATACCCCTAACGGGTGCGGTGAATGCGGACAACCGCCGCAATCGGCACCGGCGGCCCTTCCGCTTCGAGCGGCCCTGCCGATACGCTTCCGGCACTGCCCGCGGGCAATTATCGATCGACGGGCGAATATCAGAAAGGAGACCGCCATGAAGGCCGTCCGCTCTCTCTGAGTATTGCTCTGACCTCGATGCCGCCGGCCATCTTTTGGGGACTGTCGTGACACATCGGATCACCGTGCCCTTTCAAGGGGATGGCAGCGGCATCGGGGAACTTACCTGGGGACAGTTCGCCGCCTGGCGGTCCATGCAGGTCGTCGAGGCGACCGAGTGGACCGGCGGCACCATGGCCCTCGCCCCCGGCACGACCGTCGGCGACGTCGCCACCACGCTCGGGTTCATCATGAGCCGCCACCAGTCGCTGCGCACCCGCCTCGTCCCCGACGGCCCCGGGACCGACGCACCGCCGAAGCAGGCGCTGTCGTCCTCCGGCTCCGTCGTCCTGGAGGTGTACGACGACGACGGCGACCCGGAGCGCCTCGCCGCGACGATCCGCGCCCGGTACGAGGCGGCGCCGTGGGACCCGTACACCGACTGGCCGGTGCGGATGGCGGTCGTCGCACGGCCTGGCACCGGCGACGCGCTGTGGTTCGTCGCGCTGTACTGCCACATGGTCATCGACGGCTACGGCTTCGAGGCGCTCATCGCCGACCTCGCCAACCTCGACCCCGCCACCGGCCGCCACCTCGCGCCCGTCGCCGGCATCCAGCCTCTGGAGCTCGCCGCGGCCCAGCAGGGCGCCGGCGCGCGGCGGCAGCATCAGGCGTCGCTGCGCTACTGGGAGAAGCACCTGCGCGCGATCGAGCCCCGCCGGTTCCCGGTGCCGCTCGAGCCGCGGCCCGAGCGCTGGTGCGAGGCGACGCTCACGTCACCCGCGACGCACCTCGCCCTCGCCGCCGTGGCCGAGCGGACGAAGGTGCACAGCGGCACGATCCTGCTCGCCGCGTACGCCATGATGCTCGGCCGCCTGTCGGGACAGCCGGTCGGCGCGTTCCGGATCGTGGTCAGCAACCGCTTCCGCCCGGGCTTCGCCGAGTCGGTCAGCAACCTCGCCCAGGCCGGGCTCGCCGTCATCGACACGGGCGCCGCCTCGTTCGCCGAGGTGATCGCGCGGACGTTCAAGAGCCAGCTGACCGCCGGGATGTACGCCTACTACCACCCGCGCGACCTGTGGGCGCTCGTCGACCGGGTCGGCGCCGAACGCGGCGTGGAGCTCGACACCGGCTGCTACTTCAACGACCGCCGCCGCTCCGCTCCGCCGCCGAGCGGGATCCCCTCGCCCGCCGAGGTCACCGCCGCGCTGGAGGGCAGCGTGCTGCGGTGGGGGCCGAGCTCCAACGAGTGGGACGCGACCTGCTTCCTGCACGTCGACCCGGCGGCCGGCGCGGCCGGCGCCACCGACGCCGTGGACCTCACCTGGCGGGTCGACACCGCGGCCGTCTCGCCCGCGATGCTGGAGGTGTGCCTGCGCGGCATCGAGTCGCTCGTCGTGGCCGCCGCCCTTTCCGAGACTGTCGCGGTCTAAACCCTCAATACCGCGATCGCAACGCCGATGCACCGGACGGCCCGGTTGTTCCCGTCGTCGGCAAGGACCCCGCATGACCACTGACAGCACCCCCATCCAGGTGACCGTCCGGCGCGGCGCGCTGGCCGGCTGGGTCGCCGACCGGTCCGTCGGGACGAAGAACCTGATCGGCATCGCGCTCGTGGCGCTGGTCGCGATCGGCGTCGGTATCCTGTCGATCACGAGCATGGCCCGGCTCAACGACCGCTTCGGCCAGCTGAAGACGCGGCACCTCGAGAGCGTCGAGCAGCTCGTCGTCATCCGGCAGGGCGTCAGCGAGAACTACCGGGGCCAGTCGCTGTTCGCCTGGTCCGCCTACGACCCGACGCTCGGCCCGCGAGGGACGCAGGCGGTCGAGGGCGGCGACGCGATGATCGAGGGGGCGATCGCGAAGTACCGCGACCGGCTCGCCGGCTCCGCCGCCCGCGAGGCCGCCCTCAACGACTTCGCCAAGGCGTTCACCGACTACAGCAACCTGCGCGACGTGGTCGTCTTCCGCAAGCAGCCGGCGCCCGGCCTGACGGTGCCGTCGGACATGGCCGCCACGAACACCCTCTGGCAGAGCCTCGAGGCGCAGATGAACGCGTCGCTGGCGAAGCTCCAGCAGCAGGAGACCACCGAGTCCGACGCGATGGCGGCCGCGGCGCGAAACGACTACACCAGCGCGCGCAACTGGACGGTCGGCTCGCTCATCGTCGGGCTCGGGCTCGCGCTGCTGCTGGCGCTGGGCATCGCGCGCCGCATGAACCTGCAGCTGCGGTCGGTCTCCGACACCCTGCGCGGCGTCGCCGACGGCGACCTGACCCTGCGCGCCGACGTGTACGCCCGCGACGAGCTCGGCTCGATGGCGGCCGCGATGAACCGCGCCAACGAGAGCGTCGGGCGCACCGTGCACACGCTCGCCGCCGCGGCCGGCACCCTCGGCGGCAGCACCGGCCGGCTGACCAGCGTCACGACCCGCATCGCCGACAGCGCCAAGGCCGCGGCGGCCCGCGCGAACGTGGTCGCGGGCGACGCCGGGACCGTGTCGCACAACGTCCAGACGGTCGCCGCCGGCTCCGAGGAGATGGGCGCCTCGATCCGCGAGATCGCGCAGAACGCCAACGACGCCGCCCGGGTCGCCTCGGAGGCGGTCGGCGTGGCCGAGTCGACGAACCGCACGGTGTCCAAGCTCGGCGACTCCTCGGCCGAGATCGGCAACGTGGTCAAGGTGATCACCTCGATCGCCGAGCAGACGAACCTTCTCGCCCTCAACGCCACCATCGAGGCCGCCCGCGCGGGCGCGGCGGGCAAGGGGTTCGCGGTCGTCGCCAGCGAGGTGAAGGACCTCGCCCAGGAGACCGCCCGGGCGACCGAGGACATCTCCCGCCGCGTCGAGGCGATCCAGTCCGACACCGCCAACGCCGTCGACGCCATCGGCGAGATCAGCCGGATCATCGCCCGCATCAACGACTACCAGCTCACCATCGCCTCCGCCGTCGAGGAGCAGACCGCCACGACCAGCGAGATGAGCCGCAGCGTCGGCGACGCCGCCCACGGCGCGGCCAACATCGCCGGCAACATCGCCGGTGTCGCCGACGCCGCCGACACCACCACCTCGACCCTCACCGAGGTCGACGCGACCGTCGCCGAGCTCAACAGCCTCGCCGCCGACCTCCAGCTCGCCGTCGGCCGCTTCCGGATCTAGTCCGGGCGCTGGGAGCGCTCGCCGAGGACATCCTTGTAGAGGGCCTCGCGGAGGGCGAGCTCCCGCGGGTCGTCCCAGCGGTGGAAGCGAACTCGGGCCGGTACGTGGCGACCGTCGCGTCGTAGTCGATCCAGCCACGGGAGTGGTCAGTGCCTAGGCTGACGGGGGTGGAGCACTTCCCGGGGCTGACGCCGTTCGACACGCTGCGCACCCACGCCGCGGCGGGCGGGCACATCACCACGACCTGGTTCGCGACGGCATCCCCTCCGGCCGAGGTGTCGCTCTGGTACGAGCAGCGCCTCCGCGACCACACGGTCCAGACCCCCGGCGACTGGACCCGGGTCGAGGTCCGTGACGGGCTGCGCCGGCTCCACGGGGTCACCGTGCACCCTCCGGAGGCGCCCCCGGCGGGCCCGCGCCCGACCGCCCCGGCCCCACCGGCCGCACGGACGGTGGTGCGGGTCGACGAGGGCGCGTTCCCCACGACGACGGCACCGGTCCAGCCGGTCGCGCGCCCCTCGCTGTTACAACGGATCAAGGCAAGGCTCACCACGCTGCGTTGACCGGCCGCTCGTACTTTCGGTCAGACCTGCCAGATGGCCGATCCACCCTGCGGGCGTATGCCGCTTGCGTCCGAATGGTGCGTGTTGCCGCACTGGGAGTTTGCTGGGAGATTCCCCAGGTCCGTCGTCGATCACGCCAGAAGAGGACCGCATGAAGCTCCGGGGAATCGCCAGGCTCGCCGCCGCGGCTGCCGCCACCGCCCTGCTCGTCGGGGGGCTCGCCGCCCCCTCGTCCGCCGCGGTCGGCGAAGGCCTCGGCGACATCGACTTCCCCGGCGCGGCGCTCGTGTTCGAGGAGCCCGTCTTCGCCGCCACCGCGCCGACGAAGGGCTGCGCCGGCATCGACACCGGCAAGGCCGTCGCCGACAAGGACGGCTGGCTGTTCGACAAGCCCGAGGGCCGGTGGACGGACCTGCAGTACATCTTCCTGTTCGTCAAGAACGGCGGCCAGTCGTACGACGACCTCGTCGTGCTCGTCCTCGACGACGAGGGCGTCTACACGTTCACCGAGGACGACCCCACCGCGCTGGCCAAGAAGCTGACGGCCAACTCCCTCACCAACAGCAAGGCCGCGAAGCTGCCCCTCCCGACCGCGCCGGCACCGGCCGGCGTCAGCGGGTCGCTCGTCGACGCCGGCGGCTGGCTGAAGACCCCCGCCGGCTGGGCCCTCGCCGTCGGCGTCGCGCTCACCGACCCGCTGCAGCAGGGCACGTTCAACCTGGTCCGGGCCTGCGCCGCGGCCGCGGAGCCCACCAGCCCGGCCTCCCCGAGCCCGGTCGTCCCGAGCTCCCCCGCCCCCGGCGCCGGCCCGCAGCTGCCGGTTACCGGCACGAACGTCTGGGTCCTCACCGCCGCGGGTGCCGCGCTCGTCGCCGCCGGCGCGTTCCTCTTCGTCGCGTACCGCCGCCGCCAGCGGGTCAAGTTCGTCGCGTAACGCCCGTCAGTCCAGGGCCGTCGTGCGGGGTCGACCCCGCGCGGCGGCCCTGTCCGTCGCGGCGCACACCGCGGTCAGCGCGGTGAGGAACAGGGCCGCGGCCAGCAGGATGCGCACCTCGGGGTAGGTCGGCGGGGGCAGCAGCGCGGCGCTCGCCGCGACGAGGCCGGCCAGGACCGCCACCGACATCCGCGCCAGCCACCGCCCGGCGCCGGCCCGGTCCACCACGCCGCGCACCGTCACCACGAGGGCCGCGCCGGCGACGACGGACGCGCCGGCGATGGTGAGCCACGGGGTGCCGAGGTCCATGGCGTACCGGATGGGCAGCGCCGGCACGAAGAACAGCGCCGCGAACCAGGCCAGCCCCGCCGCGACGGTCCGGATCCCGGGGCCCGGCTCGCGGGGCGTCCCGGCCCGGCGGGTCAGCCCGCGGGCGAGCGCGAGGACGCCACCCGCCGCGGCCGCGACCGGCAGCAGGCGCGGCAGGTGGCCGAGGTTGTAGAGCAGCGCGGTGTCGTACACCACCAGCACCAGCACGCCGAGCGCGGCGGCGGACCCGACCGCGAGGAGCACCTGCACCCCCGACGCCGGCGCCCTGCCGGTGAGCCGCGGCGGCCGGCGGGTGAGCAGCGCCGCCGTCACGACGCAGGAGGCGGCCCGCAGCACGAGGTCGTCCGTCGTGTACGGGTTGCGCAGCCCCCACTCGACGAGCCCGAACACCACGGAGTACGCGACGCAGGCGGCCCACAGCACCGCGGGTGCGGTCAGCGCCCTGGCCCGGACGGGGTCCAGCCACCGGCACACGCACAGGTAGGCGAGGATCACGAACGGCAGCTCGAGGAACGCCTGCACGCGCAGCACGCTGAACTCGAGGACCTCCGGCGCGGGGAACGCGTCCGCGACGGCCCGCACCGCCGCACCGCCGGCGAGGTCGAACCAGCCGGGCGGCAGGTGGCGGGCGATGAAGGCCGGGTCGCCGCGGTGGACGCGCAGCACGTACACCGTGAACAGCGCCTGGTTGAGATAGATGGCCGCCACCGTGAGCGCCAGCCAGAAGCCCGGGCCGCGGCCGCCGCCGGGGCGGGGCCCCGGCTTCTGACCGGCGCGCAGGGCCAGAGGCACGCCGGCGAGGACGGACGCGGCGACGAGCAGGTCGACCCCGGCGCCGACGCTGATCATGTCCGTACGGTAGCCGAACGGAGGTTCACCGGCGAACACCGGTGATTTCGCCGATACGGACGGGGCCGGGAGCTGCACACACTGACACCCATCGAAGTTACGAAGGTGTTTCGAGAGGAGTGCAGCGTTGCGAACCATCCTGCTCAGGCTGGCCGTCGTCCTCACGCTCATGGGTGGTGGGGTCGCGGCGGTCGCCAGCCCGGCGGTCGCTGACGAGATCGGCCAGGCACCCACCGCCGCCAACATCACCGGCAACGGCAGCTTCGCGACCACGTCCGAGAGCATCTCCAGCCTGGTCTCCGGGTTCGGCGGCGGCCGGGTGTACTACCCGACGGCCTCCGGCAAGTACCCGGTGATCGCCGTGTCGCCCGGGTTCACCGCCACCTGGTCGAGCCTCGCGTGGATCGGCCCTCGGCTGTCGTCGTGGGGCTTCGTGGTCGTCGGCATCGAGACGAACAGCATCTACGACCAGCCCGGCAGCCGCGGCAACCAGCTCCTCGCCGCGCTGAACTGGGCCGTCAACTCCTCGTCCTCCGCCGTGCGGGCCCGCGCCGACGGCAGCCGCCGTGGCGTCGCCGGCCACTCGATGGGTGGCGGCGGCACGCTGGAGGCGCTCGCCGCCGACACCAGCGGGCTGGTCAAGGCCGGGGTGCCGCTCGCGCCCTGGAACAGCGACAAGACGTGGAACAACGTCAGCGAGCCGGTCCTGATCGTGGGCGGCCAGGCCGACACCATCGCGCCGGTCTCCAGCCACTCGCTGCCGTTCTACTCGACCCTGGCCGGGCCGAAGACGTACGTCGAGCTGACGGGGGCGAGCCACTTCTTCCCGCAGTCGACGAACGCGACGACGTCCCGCGCGCTGGTCTCCTGGTTCAAGCGCTGGCTCAACCAGGACTCCCGGTTCACGCCGTACACCTGCGGCTTCTCCGGGCTTGCGGTGTCGGACTTCCGCAGCAACGCCTGCTGACCCACCCGTCACGACGTCCCCGGTGTCCGTTCGGGCACCGGGGACACCCGTGTCAGCCGCCGGCCATCGCGCTGACTCAGCCACCGGCCATCACGCCGACTCAGCCGCCGGCCATCGCGCCGATGATGAGCAGCGGTTCGCTGCCGCTGGCGACCCGGTCCGGCAGCGGCGCGTCCGGGGACTCGTTGGAGAGGTCCTCCTCGCAGCCGTACAGGCGGACGAACGCGCGGCGCCGGCCGCTGGCCCGGTCGCGGATGGTGCCGCGCAGCACCGGGAAACGCTCCTCCAGGGCGTCCAGGACCAGGCGCTGGGTGACCGGACCGTCGAGGTCGAAGCGCACCTCGCCGTCGACCTTCGCCAGCTGCCGCAGGTGCGCGGGGAGCACGACGCGGATCATGGCAGCGTCTGCACCTCCACCGACAGCACCGCCGGAAGGTCCCGCACGATCGCCGACCAGCTGTCACCGCCGTCCGGCGACACGTACACCTGCCCGCCGGTCGTGCCGAAGTAGACGCCGCAGTCGTCGAGGGTGTCCACAGCCATCGCGTCGCGGAGCACGTTGACGTAGCAGTGCTCCTGCGGCAGGCCCTCGCCGAGCGGCTGCCACTCGTCGCCACCGGAGCGGCTGCGGTACACCCGGAGCCTGCCGTCGGGCACGTAGTGCTCCGAGTCGCTGGTGATCGGCACGACGTAGACCGTCTCGGGCTCGTGCGCGTGCACCGCGATCGGGAAGCCGAAGTCCGTCGGCAGGTCGCCGCTGATCTCGCGCCACTGCCCGCCGGCGTCGTCGGTGCGCAGCACGTCCCAGTGCTTCTGCATGAACAGCACGTCGGGGCGGGACGGGTGCATCGCCAGCCGGTGGACGCAGTGCCCCACCTCGGCGTCCGGGTCGGGGATCTGCCCCGACACGAGACCGCGGTTGATCGGCTGCCACGTCACGCCGGCGTCGTCGGAGCGGAACGCCCCGGCCGCCGAGATCGCCACGAAGATCCGGTCCCGGTCGACCGGGTCGAGGATGATCGTGTGCAGGCACATGCCGCCGGCGCCGGGCTGCCAGCGCGGGGCGGACTCGTGCGTGCGCAGGCCCGTCAGCTCCTGCCACTGGTGCCCGCCGTCGGTCGAGCGGAAGAGGGCGGCGTCCTCGGCGCCGGCGTAGACCGTGTCGGGGTCGTCCCGGGACGGCTCCAGGTGCCAGATCCGCTTGAACTCCCACGGGCGCGGGGTGCCGTCGTACCAGAGGTGGTCGCCGATCTTGCCCTCGTAGGCGAAGTCGTTGCCGACCGGCTCCCAGGTGGCGCCGCCGTCGTCGGAGCGCTGGATCAGCTGGCCGAACCAGCCGCCGGACTGCGACGCCCACAGCCGGTCGGGGTCCGCGGGTGAACCGTTGACGTGGTAGACCTCCCAGCCGCCGAAGTGCGGCCCGTCGATCCTCCAGTCGCGTCGCGCGCCGTCCGCGGTCAGGACGAACGCACCTTTGCGTGTTCCTACCAGCACTCTTACGCCGCTCATGCTGTCACCTCCGCTGCGCTCCGGCGCCAGCCTGAGCTCCACCCTGCAATGCCGACTCGCGGCCCGAGCCGCTCCGCTGGCCGCTCATGGTTCGCATCCTGCCACGCCCGCCCGCCCCCGCAAGCCGGGTTCACCCGGATGCGGGGGCGGGGTCGCGGGGTCAGCAGACCGGGGTGCCGCCGCACATGCGCGCAGCCGCCTTGCGGGCGAGTGCTGCCGCCTGGTCGTGGTCGGCCGCGCGCGCGGAGATCTGCGACACCAGGTCGCCTTGCCGGACGACGATCAGCGCGACGGGCGTGTACCCCTCGCCGTACGTCACCTCGACCCGCAGCGCGTCCTGGCCGGCGAAGCGCTGGTCGGCGATCTTGATCGCCATGCCGTTGGAGGGCTTGCACGCCGGGATCTTCGTACGGAGCTCGTCGAGGTACCGGGCGGCGGTGCCGGGCCTGAACCGGGCCACGAACTGCGTTACGCCGGACGCGTTCGGGCCGGTGCCCTTGACCATCGTCCTCTCCCTGTGGTCGCCGAGGCCCGACATGCCGCTGCCGGTGCACTGCAGCGCGGAGAAGGCGTACTCGACGGTCCAGTCACCGCCGCCGGAGTCCTCCGTAGCGGCCCACTTGTAGCCGGTGCCGACGTCGGCGAGCTGCAGGAACAGGCCGTCGACGATTGCCGTCGGCTCGACGGCGGGCTGCGACGACGCGCTCGTCGAGGACGCGCCGGTCGACGGGGCGGCCGGCGTCGTCGGGGCCGGCTGCGACGGCGTCGCCGACGGTGCGGCGGTGGGCGAGATGCCGGGCTGGACGTGCTTCTGCGGGCCGCGGCCGGCGAGCGCCACCCCGCCGAGGACCATCACCACCGCGACCGTCGCGGCCGCGAGGGCCGCGGCCCGGGTCCGGCGGGTCCGGGTGCGGGCCCGGTCCCGCACGGTGCCGGTCGGCGCCCACGGGACGGCTTCGGTGTCGTCGAACAGTGTCTGGAACAGCGGGTCAGGCATTGGTGTAGTCCCCCGTCAGATCCGTGCCGAGCAGCCCGGCGAGCGTTTTCCGACCGCGGACGAGCCGCGTCTTGATCGTGTTGGCGGGCACGCCCGTGTGGGCGGCCACGTCCGCGACCGTCAGGTCCAGCAGGTGGTGCATGACGATCGCCTCGCGGTCCGCCGCCGGCAGCTGCCGCAGCGCGCGGACCAGCGCGACGGTGTTCTCGCTGGGCGGCTCCGCCTCCGCTCCGGTGCCGTGCCGGCGGTGGGCCGTCAGCGCGTTGCGGGCCTTGCGCCAGCGGCTGACGCACAGCCGGTAGCCGACGGTGCGGACCCACGCCTCCGGGTCGTCGTAGCCGCGGATCGTCGACCAGCGCTGCCACGCCCGGACGTACGCCTCCTGGGCGGCGTCCTGGGCCTCGTTGCGGTCGCCGCTCATCGCGTACAGAAATGTCATGACCCGTTGCCGGGTCCCCCGATAGAACTCTTCGAAGCCGTCTTCCTCGGCCAACCCCGTGCTCCCCTCCGGCGTCCACTTGAAGGCAACACCCGCCGGAGACCGGCACGGTTGACCCCCCGCGCCGTCAATTCTCGGACAGCGCAAACCCGGGCACGCACGTCGATGTGCGTACCCGGGCTGTCAGCCCATCCTGGTGCCCGCGGCACGGCCGGGCATCGGTGGAATCACCGGCCTACGAGACGACCTTGGCGAGCTCGGTGCGGGAGCGGACGCCGAGCCGGGTGAAGATGTTGCGCAGGTGGTGGTCGACGGTGCGCGGGCTCAGGAACAGCACCTCGGCGACCTCACGGTTGGTGGCGCCGCCCGCGACCAGCTCCGCGATGCGGGCCTGCTGCGCGGTGAGCGCCACCCGGGTGTCCTCCGGCGCCGCCGCGGCCACGTGGTCGCCGGCGGCCCGCAGCTCGGCGGCGGCACGCTGGGCCCACGGCACCGCGCCGAACTGCTCGAACGTCGCCAGGGCACGGCGCAGGTGCGCGCGGGCCGCGGCCGGGTGGCGGCGCCGGCGCAGCTCCTCGCCGTAGAGCAGCTCGGTGCGGGCCCGGGCGAACGGCGAGTCCCCCGCCAGGTGCAGCCGGATCGCCTCGCGGAAGCGGTCGTCGGCCTCGTCGTCGGTGTCCGCGAGCAGGGCGTGGCAGCGGGCCGAGAGGGCGAGCCAGGTGGGGTTCGCGGTGCTGGAGGCCCAGACGTCGTACGCGCGCAGGATCTCCCGCGCGGGGGCCCGGTCGCCGCAGCGGGCGACCGCCTCGATCAGCGTCGGCGTCGCGGGGATCTGCACGCCGAGGTGCCCGCGGCCGCCCGCGGTGCGCATGACGCCCCAGAGCCGGCCGGCGGCGTCGGCGTGCCGACCCTCCGCGACGTCGAGCAGCGCCGCGGCCCACACGCACATCGCCCGGGCCTGGCTGTCGACGTCGACGCCTGCCCTGGCCCGGCACCTGCGCGCCCACGCCTGGCTGGCGGGCCCGTCGCCGAGCATGCCGAGCACGACGGCGAGCATGCCGCGGCAGTTGTCGGCGACCGTGTCCTGACCGGTGGCGGCGGCGAGCCGCTGCCCCTCGGTCGCGGTCGCCACGGCGAGGTCCAGGTCGCCGAGCGCGAACGCGGCCGTCGCGGCGAGGTCGAGCGCGTGCGGCACGGTGACCCGGTCGCCGGCCCCGCCTGCGAGCCGGGCGGCGCGGACCGCGAGCCGGTACGCCTGCTGGTCCTCGCCGATCAGGATCCCTGCGCCGGCCGCGCGGACCAGGGTCGGCGGGTCGTCGACCGCGGCGGCCAGGTGCAGGACCCGCCGCATCGGCTCACCGGCCCGCGCCGGCTCACCGGCGAAGATCGCGGCCAGCCCGGTGAAGTGCTCGAAGAGCAGCACCGCGCCGGCCGGGTCGCCGGGCCTTCTCAGCCGCAGCGCCCGCTCGGCGAGCGCGCCGAACTGGTCGTGCCGCCCGGTCGCGAGCAGCGCCTCCCCGGCCAGCATGAGCGCCCCGAGGCTGCGCTGCCGGTCGCGCGCGATGAGCCGCCCCGCCGCGGCGATGAGGGTGTGCTGCTCCCCGCCGCTCGCCCCGGTGCGCAGGTCGATCTCTCCGAGCAGCAGCTCCCGCTCCGCGTGCAGGTGCTCCGGCACCGCGGGCCCGAACACCGACCGCAGCAGCATCCTCGCCTGGTGCGGCTCCCCGCCCCGCCACGCGAGCCTGGCCGCCGCCAGGGTCCGCTCGGCCGCGAGCACCGCCCCGCTGGTGAGCACCGCCGCATGCCGCAGCGCCGTGGCCGCGAGCGCCGGCGGGACTCCTTCAGCAGCGGCGGCGAGTGTACCGGCCAGCGCATCGTCAAACCCGTCGGCGACAGCGGCCCGGTGCAACGCGGCAGTCAGGACGCCGAGCGCCGCAGCGGCCGTGGAATCGGCCGGCGTCTCGGTGGGTGTGAGGACCGGCGCCACGACAGCCGCGGCGATGGGCGGCGCCGCAGCAGACAAGGAGTCGGACGGCGGCGCGACGGCCATGGAGTGCAACGGCGGCGCGGCGGACATGGCGGCGATGTGCGACGCGGCCGGACCAGCGACCAGCGGCGGCGCAGCAGACGTGGAATCAGATGGCGACGCGGTGGATGTGAGGACCGGCGTCGCGGCGGGCGGAGCCACCGCGGAAGCGGTGAGTGTGGCGGCAAGTGACGGCGCGGGCGGAGCGGCGACGGGTGGCGACGCAGGGGGCTCCGCGCCGGGCGGAGTCGCTGCGGATACGGAAGCCGTGGACGTGGCGGCAGGTGACGGCGCGAGCGGAGCGGCGATGGGTGGCAACGCAGGGGGCGCGGCGGCTGGAGGAGCCGCTGCGGAAGCGGTGAGCGTGGCGGCAGGTGACGGCGCAGGCGGAGCGGCGACGGGTGGCAACGCAGGGGGCGCGGCGGCTGGAGGAGCCGCTGCGGAAGCGGTGAACGTGGCGGCAAGTGAAGGCGCAGGCGGGGCGGCGACGGGTGGCGGAGCGGGGGGCTCCGCGCCGGGCGGAGCCACCGCGGATGTGGAACCGGTGGGCGTGGCGGCGGCTGAGGGTGTGGCGGCGGGTGGCGGAGCGGGGGGCTCCGCGGCGGGCGGAGCCACCGCGGATGTGGAACCGGTGGGCGTGGCGGGCGCGGCGGCGGGCCGAGCCACCGCGGATGTGGAAGCGATGGGCGTGGCGGCGGCTGAGGGTGTGGCGGCGGGTGGCGGCGTGGGGTGTGTGGGGGCGGGTGACGGACCGCTGGGGGTTGGGGCGGAGAGCGAGGCGGGAGTCAGGGCGGCGAGGCGGTGGTGGGCGGTGTGGCGGTCGGCGAGGGTGGCCTCGGCGTAGAGGACCTGGGCGAACAGGGGCGGCGCGAAGCGGATGAGGTCGGCGTCGATGTGGATGAGCTCGGCGTCTTCGGCGGGGGTGAGGTCGGCGGGGTGGTGGCCGGCGGCGAGCAGCGGGGCGACGGGGCAGGTGGGTGCACCGGCGGTGGGGTCCTGGGGGCCGGTGAGGGCTGCGGTGGCGGCCAGCAGCAGGGCGCGGCGGGTCGGCGCGGGCAGGGCGCGGAGCACGGCGCGGTACTCCCGGCGCAGCGGGCTGTCCCGGGGCAGCGTGGCGGGCGGGGCGGCCTCTCCGCGGCGCTGCTCGGCGGTGAGGGCGGCGGCCAGCTCGGTGAGGGCGCGGGGGTTGCCGGACGCCATCCCGGCCAGGACGCCCGCCACGTCGCCGGCGAGGTCGGGCAGGGCGGCGGTGAGCAGGTCGCGGCTGTCGCGCAGGTCCAGGGGTGCCGGCCGCCGGACCGGCAGGCCGGCGAGGGACGCCTCGGCGCCCGGGCACGCGGGGGTGTCGCGCAGCGCGAACAGGAACGCGATCCGGTCCCCGCCCGCCCGCCGGGCCGCCACCGCCAGGGCGTCCAGCGACGGCTTGTCCAGCCACTGCGCGTCGTCGATCCGGCACAGCACGGGCCCGCGCGCCTTCGCCGCCAGGGCCCGCAGCGCGGCCAGGGTCGCCATCCCCGCGGCGAGCTGGTCCGGCACCGCGCCGCCCTGCCGGCCCGCATCCCCGCGCCCCGAACCCGGCCCCGGACCCGAACCTGCCGCCGAACCCGGCCCCGAACCCGAAGCCAGCCCCGAAGCCGAACCCGAACCCGGCGCCGAAGCCGAAGCCGAACCCGGCGCCGAGCCCAGCCTCGAAGCCGAAGCCGAAGCGGAGCAAGGTCCCGAACCCGGCCTCGAAGCCGAAGCCGAAGCCGAGCACGAACCCGAAGCCGAACCCGAAGCGGAGCACGGTCCCGAACCCGACCTCGAACCCGGCGTGGAGCACGGTCCCGAACCCGGCTCCACACCTGGCGCGGAACCGGGCCGAACATCCGGCGCGGAACCCGAAGCGAAAGCCGGCACCGAACTCGAAGCGGAAGCCGGGCGGCAGCCCTCGCGCGACGGCGGATGCGGCGGGCGCCCGTCGAGCGGTGGCCGGTGGGACGGCGGGCAGCCGGCGAGCAGGCGGTGCAGGCCGGCGTACGGCAGCGCCGCCTCCGCCGGGCAGCCGGTCACCGCCAGCGCGACGGCGGCATCGTCAGGAGCGTCCGCGAGCAGGGCGGTCCTGCCGATGCCGGCCGGGCCGGCGACGACGAGGGCGCCGCCGTGCCCAGCGGCCGCGGCGGTCAGCAGGGCGGCGACGGCGGCACGGTCGGCGTCCCGGCCTCGCAACGAAACTTTCTGCACGGTCGATGCACTAACCATGCCAGCCAGTGTTACGCCTCGGTAACACCAATGGAAGAGGCAACGACGGCCTTGCGTAGTTCCCGTTTCAGGACCTTGTGGCTCGGGCCGAGCGGCAGCGACTCCACGAACCTGACCTGGCGCGGGTACTTGTGCCGGCCGAGACGCTCCTTCGACCAGGCGATGAGCTCGTCCCCCGACGGCGCGGAAGGCCCCGGCACGACCACCGCGCAGATCTCCTCACCGTGCACCGGGTCGGGCACGCCGATCACCGCCACCTGCGCGACCCCGGGATGGCGGGCCAGGACCTCCTCGACCTCCCGCGGGTACACGTTGAACCCGCCCCGGATCACGAGGTCCTTCTTGCGGTCGACGATCGTGACGAACCCGTCCTCGTCGACCGTGCCCAGGTCGCCGGTGCGGAACCAGCCGTCCACGACCGCCAGGGCGGTGTCCCCGGGCCGGTCCAGGTAGCCGGAGAAGACGTTGTGCCCGCGCACGACGAGCTCGCCAAGCGCTCCGGGCGGCAGCAGCTCGATCCGCTCGTCGACGGCGGCGTCGGCGACCTGGACCTCCACACCCCAGACCGCGTGGCCGACGGTGCCGGCCCGCGTGCCGAAGTGCGGCTGGTTGGTGGTGGCGGTCGGTGAGGTCTCCGACAGCCCGTACCCCTCGAAGATCGACGTCGAGAAGGCCGCGTTGAACCGCTCCAGCACCGCGACCGGCAGCGACGCGCCGCCGGAGATGCACAGCCGCAGCCGCGGCAGGTCGGCCCGTCCCGCGGCGGCGTCGAGCAGCGCCAGGTACATGGTCGGCACGCCATGGAACACGTCCACGCCCTCGGCCACCATGAGGTCGAGGGCCGCCGGGCCCGTGAAGCGGGCCAGCATGACGAGGGTGGCGCCGAGGCGGAAGGTGCCGTTCATGCCGACGGTCTGCCCGAACGTGTGGAACAGCGGCAGGCACCCGAGCACCACGTCGGAGTGGCGGGCGTCATTGGCGTCGAAGACGTTGACGGTCGCGTTCATGACGAGGTTCAGGTGGGACAGCACGGCGCCCTTCGGCTGTCCCGTGGTGCCGCTGGTGTACAGCACGACCGCCGGGTCCGACGGGTCCCGCGACGCGTAGGAGCGCAGCGGCTCGGCGTCCAGGAGCGACGAGGGCGCCACGAC
The DNA here is from genome assembly GCF_040654975.1 of Dactylosporangium sp. NPDC050588. Taxonomy (NCBI): domain Bacteria; kingdom Bacillati; phylum Actinomycetota; class Actinomycetes; order Micromonosporales; family Micromonosporaceae; genus Dactylosporangium; species Dactylosporangium sp. NPDC050588. The sequence goes on from NZ_JBFAJA010000005.1 coordinate 145,463, forward strand.
CGGGATGTCGAAGTCCCCGGCGGCGACGGCCGGGTGCGCGACGAGCAGCCGCGCGCCGCTGTCCCGCAGCGTGTACGCCACCTCCGCGGGCGTCAGCAGCAGGTGCACCGGCACGACGACGGCGCCGAGGGCGAGGATGCCGTAGTACGCCCGCGGGAAGTCCACCGTGTTCGGGCACTGCAGCGCCACCCGGTCGCCGGGCCGCACCCCGAGGTCCCGCAGGGCACCCGCCACCGTGAGCGCCTCGCGCCACAGCTGCGCATACGTGACCCGGAGGTCCCCGTCCACGACGGCCGTGCGCCGCGGGTACCGGCGAGAAGACTCGGCAAGGATCGCCGCGACCGACAGCGTTGCGGTCATTCCGCCGCCTCCGGCGTCGGCCTGACCCGACACTGCATCCATGATGAGCGGCCCGAGCCGCTCCGCTGGCCGCTCATGCGAGGTGCCCGCCGATCTGGGTGTAGCCGCGCAGCAGGTCCCGCGCGATGATCATGCGCTGCATCTCGTCGGTGCCCTCGAAGATGCGCAGGAGCCGCACGGAGCGGTACCAGCGCTCGATCGGCAGCTCGCGGGTGTACCCCATGCCGCCGTGGATCTGCATGACCCGGTCGACGACGTTGTTGACCATGTTCGCGCCGTACAGCTTGGCCATCGACGACGTGTGGCGCGGGTCGATCCCCTGGTCGACGGTCCACGCGGCGCGGAGCACGAGCCAGCGGGCCGCCTCCAGCTCGACCTCCGAGTCCGCGATCATCCACTGGATCGCCTGGTTCTGCCCGATCGGCCGGCCGAAGGTGTGGCGGGTGTTGGCGTGCTCGATCGCCATGCGCAGCGCGCGTTCGGCGATGCCGAGGGCGTGCGAGGGGATGATGTAGCGACCCTTGCCGATCCAGCGCATCGCGAGGTCGAAGCCCTGCCCGATCTCGCCGAGCACGTTGCGGCCGGGCACGCGGACGTCGTCGAAGACCAGCGACGCCGGCCCGCCCTCGCCCATCGTCTGGATGAACTCGGAGCGCCAGCCCATCGCCCGGTCGACGAGGAACGCGGTCGCGCCGCCCTTGCGGACGTCCTTGTCGCGGTCGGTGACGGCGATGACGATCGTGAAGTCGGCGTCGTTGCCGTTGGTGATGAACGTCTTCTCGCCGTTGAGCACCCAGTCGTCGCCGTCGCGGCGGGCGGTGAACCTGATGTTCGCCGCGTCGGAGCCCGCGCCGGGCTCGGTGATCGCGAAGCAGGAGATCCGCTCGCCCTCGATGGTCGGCACGAGGTACTCGCGGCGCTGCTCGTCGTTGGCGAAGTACAGGATGTTGTCGGCCTCGCCGCCGAAGCGGAACGGCACGAACGACCGGCCGACCTCGGTCCAGACGAGCGACTGCAGCACCGCCGGCAGGTCCATCCCGCCGTGCTCCTGCGGCGTCGACAGCCCCCAGAACCCGAACTGCTTCGCCTTGAGCTGCAGCTCGCGCAGCTCGCTGCGGTCCAGGCCGGTCCGGTGCTCGCGCTCGCGGCGCAGCACCTCCTGCTCGAGGGGCTCGATCTCCTTGCGGATGAAGGTCCGGGCGGTGTCCCGGACCGCCTTCTCCTCGTCGCTGAGCGAGAAATCCATCGCTTTCCTCTCCTATTTGCACTTCGAGTGCACTAATCTTCGCCGACATGGAGCGGTTCACTTCGTTTGACGGCACCGGCATCGCCTACCAGGTGTGGGGCGAGCCTTCCGAGGCGCCACCCGTGGTGCTGCACCACGGTTTCGTGGTCGACGCCACCACCAACTTCGCCGTCCCCGGCGTCGTCGGCGCGCTGGTCGCGGCCGGCCGGCGGGTCGTCGCACCCGACGCGCGCGGGCACGGCGCCTCCGACAAGCCGCACGACCCGGCCCGGTACGGCGAGCCCGCCATGGCCCGCGACCTCGGCTGCCTGCTCGACACCCTCGGCCTCGGCACGGTGGACCTGGTCGGGTACTCGATGGGCGCGGTCGTGTCGGCCATCTTCGCCGCCGGCAACGGCCCGCGGGTGCGGCGGCTGGTGCTGTCCGGGGTCGGCGCGGGGGTCGTCGAGCTCGGCGGCCTCGACACCCGGGTCATGCCGCCGGCCGAGGTCGCCGCGGTGCTGCTCACGTCGTCGCCGGCGGCGGTCGAGGCGTCCCCGGCCGCCGCGTTCCGCATGCTCGCCGACGCGGTCGGCGCGGACCGGGCCGCCCTCGCCGCGCAGGTCCACGCCGCGCACCGCACGCCGATCGCGCTCGACCGGATCACCGCGCCGACGCTCGTCCTGGTCGGGCAGGACGACGTCCTCGCCGCGCGCCCCGAGGTGCTCGCCGCCGCGATCCCCGACGCTCGCTGGAAGGCGGTGAGCGGCGACCACATGACGGCGCTGCGGTCCCCCGCGTACGCGCCGGCCCTCGTCGACTTCATCGCGAGCTGACCCACCGGCGCAGCTCGCGGCGGGCGAGCGAGCGCCGGTGCACCTCGTCGGGCCCGTCGGCGATGCGGATCGTGCGGGCCTTCGCCCACAGCCCGGCGAGCGGCGTGTCCTGGCTGACGCCGGCCGCGCCGTGCGCCTGGACCGCCTTGTCCACGATCCATTCCACAGTGGACGGCACCGCGATCTTGATGGCCTGGATCTCGGTGTGGGCGCCCTGGTTGCCGACGCGGTCCATCAGCCACGCGGTCTTGAGCACCAGCAGCCGGGCCTGCTCGATGCGGACCCGCGACTCCGCGATCCAGTCCCGCACGACGCCCTGCTCCGCGAGCGGCCGACCGAACGCGACCCGGGCCGTGACCCGCCGGCACATGAGCTCCAGGGCGCGTTCGGCCATGCCGATGAGGCGCATGCAGTGGTGGATGCGGCCCGGGCCGAGGCGCGCCTGGGCGATCGCGAAGCCGTCGCCCTCGCCGCCGATCAGATGGCCGGCGGGGACCCGTACACCGGCGAAATCGATCTCGGCGTGACCGCCGTGGTCACCGTCGTCGTAGCCGAAGGTGCGCAGGCCGCGGCGGATGACGACGCCGGGGGTGTCGCGCGGCACCAGGATCATGCTCTGCTGCCGGTGCCGGTCGGCCGCCGGATCCGACTTGCCCATCACGATCAGCAGCTCGCAGTGCGGGCTCATGGCGCCGGTGGCGAACCACTTCCGGCCGTTGACGACGTACGAGTCGCCGTCGCGCTCGATGCGGGTGGCGATGTTCGTGGCGTCGGAGGAGGCGACGTCGGGCTCCGTCATGCAGAACGCGGACCGGATCCGGGCATCCAACAACGGTTTCAGCCACCGGTCGCGCTGCTCCCCCGTGCCGAACCCGGCGAGGAGCTCCATGTTGCCCGTGTCGGGGGCGGCGCAGTTGAGGGCGGCGGGGGCCAGCGACGGGCTGCGACCCATGATCTCGGCGAGGGGCGCGTACTGCAGGTTCGTCAGCCCTGGGCCGTGCTCGCCGGTCAGGAACAGGTTCCACAGCCCGCGCCGGCGGGCCTCCAGCCGCAGTTCGTCGAGGGCCTCCGCGTGCGGCCGCGCCTCCGCCGGGTACACGTGCTCGTCCATGAACGCCAGGAGCCGCTCGCGGTAGCCCTGCGTCACGGCGTCGAATTCGAAGTCCATCACAGCCTGCCCTGGTCGATCTTCTGCTGGAGCCGGTTCATGCCGTTGAGCCACCGGTCGGGGTCCTCGGCGCGACGGGCGTAGTACGTAGCCACCTCGGGGTGCGGCAGGATCAGGAACTCCTCGCCCGCGAGCCCCTCGACGACCCGGTCCGCGACCTGCTCCGGGGTGAGCGCCGACCGGTCCAGCAGGCCGCGGCTGGGGCCCTCGCCGCGGGCCAGCATCGGCGTCTTCACCCCTTGCGGGCACAGCGCCTGCACGACGATGCCGCGGTGGGCGTACGTGACGCGCAGCCACTCCGCGTAGGCGAACGCGGCGTGTTTGGTGACCGCGTACGGCGCCTTGCCCAGCAGCGTCAGCATTCCCGCCGCGGACACGGTGGCGAGGAGCCGGCCGCGGCCCTTGGCGAGCCAGCGCGGCAGCAGCGCCCGGGAGGCGTACACGTGCGCCATCACGTTCACCTGCCAGGCCTGCTGCCAGGCGGCGTCGGGGGCGGTCGCGTCGCCGCCGGGGGCGACGCCGGCGTTGGCGCAGAACAGGTCGAGGGCGCCGAGCTTGTCCCAGGCGAAGTCGACGAGCCGGTCGACCTCGTCGGGGTCGGCGACGTCGCCGGAGAACGCGAGGCCGTCGATCTCGTACGCGACGCGGCGGGCGGCGCCGGCGTCGAGGTCGTTGACGACGATCTGCGCGCCGAGGCCGGCGAGCCGGCGGGCGAGGGCCGCGCCGATCCCGGACCCTCCCCCGGTGATGACGACTGCGGCACCGTTGAGCTGCAGCCCGCTCATCCGGCCCGCCTCGCCAGGGTGACGCCGCCGTCGACGACGAGGGTCTGGCCGGTGACCCAGCTCGCCTCGTCGGAGGCCAGGAACGCCACGGCACCCGCCACGTCGTCCGGCACGCCGAGCCTGCGCATCGGGTACAGCGCGGCGACGTCCTCCTCGCGCCCCTCGTACAGCGCGGCGGCGAAGCGCGTCTTCACCACCGCCGGCGCGACCGCGTTGACCCGCACCGCCGGCGCCAGCTCGGCGGCCAGGCACGACGTCAGGTGGTTGAGCGCCGCCTTGGTGACGCCGTAGAACGCGATCCCGGCCGGCGGGTGGATCGCCGACACCGACGACACGTTCACGACCGCCCCACCCCGCGGCGGCGGCTTGCGGAACACCTCCTGCACCCAGCCGAGCGCGCTGACCACGTTGACCTCGAAGATCTTGCGGGCGGCGGCCAGGTCGAGCTCCAGCAGCGACCCGTGGACGGGGTTGATCCCGGTGTTGTTGACGAGGATGTCCGGCGGCCCGAACAGGTCCGCGACGCGCCGGACCGTCTCGGCGCGGTGCTCCGGGTCGTCGGCGCGGCCCGCCACGGCGACCGCGTTGACCGGCCCGCCGAGCGCGCCGACCGCCTCCTCCAGGGCGTCCGGCTTGCGGGCGGTGATGCAGACCTTGGCGCCTTCCGCCACGAACCGCCGGGCGATGCCGAAGCCGATGCCCCGGCTCGCGCCGGTCACGACGGCGACCCTTCCGGCCAGCCGCCCTTCCTGAGCGCTCATGCCCCTCCTTCAATCCGCCGGAGTATTTGCACTTGGAGTGTATGTTTTTCGCCGCCCCCGTCAACCGGCAAGCCACCCGCGAGGCGCCCCGCTATGCTGTGGGCCCGTAGCCGTACGAAGGAGGTGACGCCATGGAGCGCAGCTGTGACCGCCCGGGCGTCACCGTCCGCCGCTGAGCCCTGCTCGCGGCGCCACGCACGCCTGGGTCACCTGACCACCAGTGACCTGAGTGCGAAAGGCATCCACCCAATGCAACTGCTCAACGACTTGCTCGACCTCGTCCGGCGGCACTACATCTTCCCGGCCGTCGCCGCCGAGGTCGCCACCGCGATCGAGACCCGCGCCGCGGCAGGCGAGTTCGCCGGCCTCGACGACGACGCCCTGGCCGCGCGCGTCACCGAGTGCTTCCACGCGGTCAGCGGCGACAAGCACCTGCGGCTGCTCGTCCGCTCCCCCGACCACCGCGCCGCGACCACCCCGGAGGAGGCCGAGACCGCCTGGCTGGAGGCGCAGCGGCTCGCCGCACACCACATCGCCGCCGTGCAGCGGCTCGACGGCAACGTCGGCTACATCGACCTGCGCGGCGTCGCGTCACCGGGCACCGCCGGCGCCGCGATCAGCGCCGCGATGGAGCTCGTCGCCCACACCGGCGCCCTCGTCTTCGACCTGCGCCGCAACAAGGGCGGCGACCCCGAAGGCGTCCAGCTGTGGCTCAGCTACCTGTTCCCCGACTCCGACACGCACCTCAACGACATCTACGACGGCGGCACGGCCCGCACCCGCCAGTTCTGGACCCTCGCGTACGTGCCGGGCAGCCGCTACCTCGACCGGCCCGTCTACGTGCTGACCAGTGCCTTCACCTTCTCCGGCGGGGAGGAGTTCGCCTACGACCTCAAGGCACTGGGCCGGGCCACGCTCATCGGCGAGGTGACCCGGGGCGGCGCGCACCCGACCGAGCGCTTCCCCGTCTCGCCGACGCTGGAGGTCGCGGTGCCCAACGCCCGCTCGGTCAACCCGGTCACCGGCACCAACTGGGAAGGCACCGGCGTCGTCCCCGACATCCCGGTCGCGGCCGGCGACGCGCTCACCGTCGCGCACCGCAAGGCCCTCGAGCACATCCTGACCACGTCGACATCGCACGCCGTGCTCACCGAGGCACGGGAAGCCCTCGCTTTCTCATCCAACTCTTAAGGTCGCGGACCGGCGCTCTTAGGTGCGGGGCCGATGCTGGCAGCGTCGGCCCCACACCGCCCCGCACCGGAGGACCACTGATGAGCGACACGAAACCACTCCCGGACGACCCGGACCGGCCCGCCGCCGACCCGACCCGGGACGCCCCGACGGTGAGCACCCCCGCCCACAGCGACCCAGCCGTCGCGCCCGCTGCCACCCCGGCCGCCGCCGCCCCGGCCGCCGCCGCCCCAGCCGCCGCCGCCCCAGCCGCCGCTGCCCCGGCCGCCGCTGGCGCTTCCCCGGCCGCCGCCACGCCCGACCCCGCGCCGGGCGAGCCGGTCTGGGCGGCGGAGCCGCCGCCCGCGGCCCATCCGGCACCCGCGGCCCCGCTCCGGACCCACCCGGCGGGCAGCCGTTGGCGGAGGTCCCGCGTCCCGGTGCTGGTCGGCGCCGCCGGCCTGGTGCTCGGCTGCTGCCTGGGCGGGGGCATCGTCGCCGCCGGCGTGGCGGTCTTCGGCGACGGCCACCGCGGCGACGACCGGATCAAGATCGACCGCAACGACAACGGATTCCGCCCCGGCGGCCGCGAAGGCAACGGCCGCGGGGTCCGTCCCGGGCAGAACCCCGGACAGAACCCGGGCCAGAACCCGGGACAGGGTCCCGGCCAGGGCGGCAACCGCCGACCCGGCCCACCGGCCGCCTCCACCGCCCCGACCCCCACGACCGCCGTCCCCGCCCCGTCCGCTTCCTGACCCGGACGGGACAGCCACCGCGGCGACCGCCGGCCGGCTTCCAGACGTGGAGAAGCCCGGCGCACGCCGCCGCTCGGATGAGCCCGCCCCGTCACGGGGCGGGCTCACGGTCTCCTAGCGGAGGTTGAACCGCCGGTCCAGGGCCGGGTCGCGGTCGTCGAGGGAGGGGATGTAGGACGGGGCCGCCGGGGCGAGCGCCGCCGGGGCGGGCACCCCCGCCCAGCGCTGCACGGCCGCCGTCGCGGTCGCGGACTCCGCCGGGGTGAGGCGGCTGATGTTCGAGCCGTGGTTGTAGCCGGCCGCCGTGTAGGACAGCGAGTCCCTCGTGCCCGGCCCGAGGCGGAAGGGCTCCGCGCCCCAGGGGTCGTTCTGGCCGTACACGAACAGCAGCCGCTTCCCGAAGAGCTTCACCCACACGTCGATGTCGACCATCGTCAGGGGCTGGAAGTGCGGCACGATGTCGCGCGGGATGTAGGACTGGGCCCGGTCCTGGCCCCGGTAGTGCTGCAGGCCTGCGAGGTGCGGCAGCGACACGTCCGGGTAGCCCAGCTGGTAGGCCGCCTGGAAGTAGTACGGGACGTAGGGGTTCACGCCCTGGTCGGTGTTGGAGTCGATGCCGTAGATGGCGTCCAGCCACGCCCAGATGTCGTCGCTGGACGCGGTCGGCGCCGGCACGTCGACGCAGTCGCTCTCCAGGCTGTACTGCCAGAAGGCCCAGGTCGTGCCGTTCACCATGAACTCGAACGCCCTGTCGGCGCTGCCGACGACCGTGAACGTGCGGGCGTTGTCCGCGGCCCACGCCTCGTAGCGGGCGACGAGCTCCGCCCGGCGGCGCAGCGCCTCGACCTGCACGGCGTCGAGCGCGGCCCGGCACTGCGCGGTGCCCACCTTGGTGAAGAACCGGTCGTACGCCGAGTCCTCGGCGTTGTTGACGTCCTGCGGCGCGACGTAGGCGACGGTGCCGTCGACGTCACCGGGGTAGAAGCGGCGGTGGTAGATCGAGGTCATGCCGCCCTTGCTGGCGCCCGTCGAGATCCACTTCTGCGAGTAGATCGGCTTGAGCGCGGCGACGATGCGGTGGTGGTCGGTGGCGGCCTGCCAGATCGTGAGCTTCGACCAGTCCGCCGGGTCGGGCCGCGACGGGGTGAAGTACCGCTGCTCGACGGAGATCTGGTTGCCGTCGACGAGCCGGGTGGGCTCGGAGCGGAACGCGTACCCCGGGACGTTGTAGCCGGTCGTGTGCAGCACCGTCGGCCGGTCGGTGCCCCTGTGCAGGAGCGTGAACCGCTGCTGGAACGTCCCCGCCGAAGGCCGCAGGTGGTCGACCGGCTGGGTGATGCTCAGGACGAAGAACCGGTACGGCGCGGCGACCGGCTGCTCCTCCAGCACGGTCACGCCCGGGGCCGCCTCGAGTTGGTCGCGGATGTCGGTCGCGGCCGCCGCGGGGCTCCCGGCCACCACCGCCCCGACCAGCCCGAGCAGCGGCACTGCCATCGACACCAGCACACGCCTGAAGCGTGTCATCGCGCCCTCCCATCGACGATTTCGAGTACGTCGATGCACGCTATCGAGGGTCCGCCGCCTTCCGGCCCTCGTCCTGGCCCTTGACCTGCGGTCCGGTGGCGTCAGATGCCGGCCGAGGAGCGGTCGCGCAGGCCGTGGCGGGCGGCGACCGGGTTCCACACCGCGAGGAACCGCGCCTTCGCGTCGCCGGCCAGCCTCGACTGGCGCTGCGCCTCCCGGTAGTCGGCCCGGCCGCTCCCGCCGCAGCCGCCCGCCTGGACGGCCTGGCCCCACAGGACGAAGCCGCGATCGGCGGCGAGGGAGTGTCGCAGCGCGTCGGTGAGCAGGCCGCGGAGCTGCTCGCCCTCGGGGAGCGCGGACAGGTCGGCCGCGGCCACGGCGTCCAGCTGGGCCTGCCGCTCGGTGCCGACGGCGCGCAGGTCGGCGACCGCCTGCTCGACGGCGGTGCAGTCGTCGACCCGGGCGATGGCGGCGTTGAGCTTGGTCCTGCTGGCGACGCTGGCGTCGAGCACCGCGTCGACGGCGGCAGCCTGGGCCCGCGGGTCGCCGGGCACCGCGCCCGGCGCTGCGACCTGCGTCGGCTGACCCGGGCCCGCCGGCTGCCCGCTCGACGGCCCGGTTGACTGGCTGGTTGACTGGCTGGTTGACTGCCTGGGGATCTTCGGCCAGGCCGCGCCGGCGGTCGATCCGGCGGACGCGGGGGTGAAGCGGGTCCCGCCGGTCATCCGTACGACGGCGATGACGGCGCCGGCGAGCACCAGCACCGCGACGATCACAGTCAGCGGCACGCCGGCGCGGGACCGCTGCGGCGCCGCGTAGAGCCCGCGCGGCGGGCCCGGCGCCGGGGACAGCGAGACGGGCGGCCCGGAGACCGGCCGACCCGGCGCCGGTCGCCCCGAGATCGACACTCCCGACGCCGGCGATTGCGAGGCCAGCACTTCCGAGGTCGGCCGCACTGGGCCCTGTGCCCCCGAAGCCGGTGGGTCGGAGATCGGCGAACCGGAGATCGGCGGCCCTGGGGTTAGCAGTCCCAAGGTCTGCGGCCCCGAAGTCAGCGCCCCCGAAGTCAGCGGGCCCGGGGTCAGCGCCCCCGAAGTCAGTGGGCCCGAAGTCAGCGGGCCCGAAGTCAGCGGGCCCGAAGTCAGCGGGCCCGGGGCCAGTGGGCCGGAGATCGGTGGCCATGAGGCCGGCACGGCGGCGTCGTGGGCGTCCCGGGACGGCGACCAGGCGACCGGCGGCCACGAGACGTGCGGCGGGGGCAGCGGCGGCAGGGCGTGGGCGTCCGGGATCGGACGCGGCGCAGGCCCGGCGACGGCCGGCCCGGGCTCAGGGTTGGCCGGCTCGGGCTCAGGGTTGGGCGGTGCGGGGCGCATCGAGAAGCCGCAGTTCGCGCACCGGATCGCGGCGGCGTCGTTGCCCGGAAAGGCGCAGATCGGGCACGTCATGCCACCGAGCGTATTGACGGGCACACGGCCGGCGACACCTCCGTCGGGGCCGACTCGGCTGCCGACGGTCGGTCGCGGGTGGCCGTCAGGACGCACCCGATCGTGTCACGACTGCCCCTCGGCGCGACGCGCGGCGGCCTCCTTCTGCCGGGCGCGAAGCTGCTTGTACTGCTCACGGGCCTCGGGGTGCCAGCCCTGGATGGCGCCCTCCACGGTCGCCGGGCCGAAGATCTTGAAGAAGAACTCGCCGAACCGATCTTTCGATGTGCCCTGCGACCGCTTGAACATGCCCGAGACCCAATCGCTTGGTGTGCCAATAGTTGGTGTACCAATCGTCAGTGTACACTCGATCTCGTGACCGACAACCTCGAGGATCCGCTCGCCCTGGAGCGCCAGGTGTGCTTCGCCCTGGCGGTGGCCTCGCGCAACGTCATCGCGCTCTACCGGCCGCTGCTGGAGCCGATGGGCCTGACCCACCCGCAGTATCTGGTGATGCTGGCGCTGTGGCAGCGGGCGCCGCTGTCGGTCAAGGAGCTCAGCGGCCTGCTCCAGCTCGACCCGGGCACGCTGTCGCCGCTGCTGAAGCGGCTCGAGGCGGCCGGGCTGATCAGCCGGCAGCGGGCGCGTGACGACGAGCGGCTCCTCGCGGTCACGCTGACCGCCGAGGGGCAGGAGCTGCGGCGGCAGGCGGAGCTGATCCCGCCGGCCGTGTTCGCCCGGCTCGGCATGCCCCTCGACGAGCTGCTCCAGCTGCACGCCGCGCTCACCAAGGTCATCGAGGTCACCCAGAAGGAAGGGCCGGACGCCTCCTGAAGCGGAGCCCTGCCGGCCGCCTAGCGGCCGCCCATACCCCCGCCGGCCGGCGCCTGACCGGCGGTGACCGTCACGGCGAGGGTGGCCGAGCCGAGCGTGCCGCCCTGGGCGAGGCCGCCGGTGGAGGTGCCGGTCCAGGTCCCGCCGGTGTAGATCTTGTACTGGCCGCCGCTGGTGATCCCGGGTGCGGAGTAGACGAGGTTCTGGGTCGCCTTCGAGCGGAAGGGAAGTGCCGGCGCAGCGTCTGCGTCCGGCGGTTCGCGGGCAGGTCCGGCCGCAGCGACGCGGGATCGCAAGGGATGTGGGCACCTTCCAGGGCCCCGCCGGTGTACGGCGCCCGCTCCTTCACCGTGGTGCCGCGCGGCCCGCGGGCCTTCACCTCGACGAACCGCCCGCCGGTGTCCACGTAGGTGCGGACCCGCACCTTGAATCGGCGGCGCCGGCGGTGCGTGGCGGCGAGGTAGCTGTCCAGGCCGGGCGTGTCGAAGTAGTCGGAGCGGTAGCCGAACCGGCGCCGGCCGCCGATGTCGAGGACCCTGGCGGCGCCGGCGAGGCGGCGCAGCACCCCGGGGAGCCAGGCCGAGGCCCGCGCCGACCGACGACGAGCCGAGCACCATCGAGGTGGCGAGGACGCCGAGGTTCACCCCCAGGAACGCCACGACGAGGTCCCGGCGGTGGTGGCGGGGGAAGTACACCCCGAAGGTCAGTACGGCGATGGCGACCAGGTCCACACCGATGATCATCAAGTCGTTCACGGGAGATCCTTCATCCTTCAGTTGGTTACGCGTTCTGCGCACCTGCGTGAACGTCTCCTCGTACGCCGGTCCGCTGCCGTCGTCGACGACCACGACCCGCTGCCCCGCCTCGCGCAGGTCGTCCACGAGACCGACGAGGCGCTGGTCCGGCTCGTACGCCGGAATCACCACGGCCATGAGCGGTAGAGGATGTCGGACGTGCCGCGCTCCTGGCCCTTGCCGAGCGGGTTGTTGACCAGCTCGCCGTCGAAGACCATCGTCGACGAGCCCCCGCCGTCCAGGTTGTACGCCGTGGTGGCGCCGAGGTCCCGCATCAGCTCCGCCGGCCCGGTCATGGTGACCCCCGGCGCTGTATCCGCTGCTGCGCCCGTGACGTGCCTGCTGATCGCCGCGCCATCACGACGCGCATGCTGGAGAGCGCTCCCTCGAACCCGTGAGGAGGCACGGTTGCAGCGCGTGGGCGGTCACACACCCGTACGGGCTGCGGGAAAGCGGATTCTTGGAGAGCGCTCTCCCATTTGTCGGAATCCATTGACACCGATCCCGTACGAGGTTCACTGTGAAACCACAGAGAGCGCTCTCTTGCAAGATCATTCGCTGGGCCCGCTGCCACGGGCCCGATGCCGGCCGGGCCCCGCCCCCGGCCGTTCCCGCAGAACCGGAGGACCCGTCATGTCCCGTAGTGCCCTCGCGGGCAGAACGCGGCTGCGCACCTTGGTGCTCGGTGCCGCGCTCACCGCGCTGGTCGGCACGTTCCTCACCGCCCAGGCCCTGCAGTCCGCCGACGCCGCCGAGACCCCGCTGTCACAGGGCCGGCCGGCGACGGCGTCCTCGACCGAGAACGGGGGCACCCCCGCCTCCAACGCGGTCGACGGCAACACCGGCACCCGGTGGTCGAGCGCGTTCAGCGACCCGCAGTGGCTGCAGGTCGACCTGGGCGCGACCGCCACGGTCACCAAGGTCGTGCTCAACTGGGAGGCCGCCTACGCGCGCGGCTTCACCATCCAGACGTCCACGAACGGCACCTCGTGGACGACGATCAACACCACCACCAACGGCACGGGCGGCGTGCAGACGCTCACCGTGAACGGATCCGGCCGGTACGTGCGGCTGAACACCACGGTCCGCGCCACGCAGTACGGGGTATCGCTGTTCGAGTTCCAGGTGTTCGGCACCGGCGGCGTCCAGCCCACGCCGACCGGCAGCGCGTCGTCCGGCGCCGGCTGGATCAAGATGGACCAGGCGAAGTGGGCCGCGCAGCTCGCGCAGTTCAACGCGATGACCATGCACCCGGCGCCCGCCAACGCCGTGCGGGTCTCGGAGTTCAACGCCGCGTGCACCTACAGCCACTCGTTCAAGGACGACCCGATCGTCTTCCCCGGCCTGCCGGGCGCGTCGCACATGCACAGCTTCCTGGGCAACCGCGGTACCAACGCCAACACCACCACCGAGTCACTGCTGGCGAACACGTCGTCGAGCTGCGGCCCGGCGCTGGACCACTCCGCGTACTGGATCCCGACGCTGTACGAGCGGGGCGTGGCCATCGAGCCGCGCGGCGTGACCGTGTACTACGGCTCGCGCCTGCAGGACCCGACGAAGACGGTGCCGTTCCCGCAGGGCTTCCGGATGATCGCCGGTGACGCCAAGCGGCAGGTGGCGACTCCGTCCGGCGCGCCGGGCCAGTTCTGGTGCGCGGGTCCGGGCGGCGAGATCGGGCGCAGCGCCGACGGCAACTGGCCGATCTGCGCGCAGACCGCCAACCTCACCTTCCAGCTCGTCTTCCAGGACTGCTGGGACGGGATCAACCTGGACAGCCCCGACCACAAGTCGCACGTGTCGAGCAACCTGGTCAACGGGCAGTGCGGCGGGGCGTTCCCGGTCGCGATCCCGAACGTCTCCTTCGTCATCGACTACAACACGCACGGCAGCGCGGACGGCTACACCCTCGCGTCGGGCATGGCGTCGTCGATGCACGGCGACAACTTCTTCGCCTGGGACAACGTGGCCCTCAGCCAGCGGGTGAAGGACTGCATCGTCCAGAAGGCCAAGTGCAACACCGCCGGCACGTTCTGACGACCGTCCGGCGACACTGACGTTCCACGGGTGAGAGACGTGGTCTCGGCTGGCGGGCCGGGACCACGTTCCCCCTGTCAGGTGCAGGCGACTCCGCGGAGGACCTAGCCCCGGCGCCATTTCTGGTTGGAGCTGCCGGTGCACGTCCACTGGATGAGCTTCGCGCCGTCGGCGCTGTTGAAGGACTGGATGTCCAGGCACTTGCCGGACTGCAGGTTCACGATGTCGCCCGCGGCGTTGAGCGTGAAGCGCTGCGCGCCGGTGCCGTTGCAGGTCCAGATCTGGATCTTCGCGTCGTTGGCGAGGGAGCCGGCCGCGACGTCCATGCACTTGCCGCCGGCCTGGATGGTGTCGCCGACGAACGTCCAGTTCTGCGCGCCGGTGCCGTTGCAGCCCCACATCTGCAGCTGGTTGCCGTCGGTGAAGTTCGACGACGGCACGTCGACGCACTTGTTGTTCATGTTGCTGATGATGCTGTTGCCGGTCGGCTGCGGGTTGCCGCCGCCGGTGAACGAGGTGAGCACGATGCCGGCCGCGCGGGGGTCGCCGTCGTGCACGAGGGACTCGAAGGCGCCCACGTCGTCGAAGGGGAAGGCGTACGCCTTGCCGTCGACCATGTTCGCGTGAATGATCTTGGCGTACTGGTTGGTCGGGTTGTTCTTGTAGAAGTCCGCCGCGTTGGTGCTGGGCTGGGTGTCGATGGTGCCGAGCGTGCCGCGGTTGAGCGCGGCGCACAGCGTGCGGGAGATCGGCCCGACGACGAGGTCGTTGGGCGCGGCGAGGCGGCCGGCGCAGACCCACACGTCGGCGCTGGTCGGCCGCTGGAACGACGCGACCTGCTGGCCGGCGGAGTTGGTGAAGTTCATCGTCGTGCCGGAGACCCGCCCGAAGTACTTCGTGTTCGGCTGGTCGCCGAAGGGCACCACGGTGAGGGTCTTCGACGCGTAGGCGCCCCACGCCGAGTTGATGTAGGAGTCGAGGTACGTGGAGCTGAGCCCGCCCGCCTCGGCCGCCTTGCCCGGGGCGAGGACGCGCAGCACGGTGCCGTCGCCGCGGGTGTAGATCGAGCCGCCCCAGCCGGCCTGGTTCCGGATGCCGTTGATGACGGCGTCGCGGCCGCCGGCGACGAGGTCACCGGTCCGCTTCGTCGCGCCCGTGGCGCCGGTGACGGTCACGGCGTGCGGCACCGCGAACATGTCGACCTGCGAGCTGTTGAGCCACAGGCCGGAGTCGTTGTAGGTGAACTCGCTCCAGTCGAAGAGGATGTCGCGGTTGGAGTCCCCGCCCGCCCACGGCGCGGGCTGCACGAGCCCGTCCGGGGTGAGGTAGAAGTTGATCCGCTGGCCGAGGGAGAAGTAGACCCGGCCGGACAGCCCGCGCGGGATCTGGATGACCTTCGAGCCGCCGTTGCCGGGGCCCGCGATCGACACGTCGGGCGCCGGGGTCGGCGGGAGGCCGCCCGCCGGCCAGTTGTTGAACGTGCCGGCCGAGTTGACGTAGCCGAGCCGCCCGGTGCTCAGGTTGACGCCGAGCACGTAGAGGTAGACGGCGTCGCCGCGGCCGGTCGAGTTGGTGACGGTCATGGGCAGCAGGTTGGGCCCGATCGCCTGCGCGGCGGTGCCGGCCGTCAATATGGCCGGTGCCGCCAGCAGGAGGGTTGCGGCTGCGCGCAGCAGCCTTCTCATGGTGCGCAAGGTGGCTCCTCGGTTCCGCTGGACAGCCCCGGTCGCGCCCGGTGGCGGCCGGGCAGGGCCGTCGCGACGTTGGGTTCGCCATGCGCCCGGTACCGAATCTGTGAAGATTCTTAACTGAGAGCGCTCTCACAGCATCGGGTCGAGATCGGAACATGTCAATAGTCGCGGGACTGGCCGGGTGGCTACCTGTTCGGGGCGTGCGACCGCCGGCGCGGGGTGGCCTCGACGGTCGAGACCCGGTCCCGGCCGCGGACCTTCGCGTCGTACAGGGTGCGGTCGGCGGCGGCGAGCAGCGCCTCCGCCTCCGTGGCGCCGGACCGGGTGGACGCGAGGCCGATGCTCAGCGTCGGCAGCCCGTCGGGCAGGTCGGAGATCCCGGCGACCGCGGCCCGCACCGCCGCCGCGACGCGCCGCGCCACCGGCACGCCGCCCTCGACGATCACGGCGAACTCGTCGCCGCCGAGCCGGGCCGCGACGGCACCGCCCGCGGCCGCGTCGCGCAGCGCCGCGGCGACCTGGACCAGGACGGCGTCGCCGGTCGCGTGCCCCCACGTGTCGTTGATGGTCTTGAAGTGGTCGACGTCGACGATGAGCAGGCAGTGCTCGGCGGCGGTCGTCCGGGCCGCGGCCAGCGCGGTGGCGAGGTCACGGTCGAACGCCCGCCGGTTGGGCAGGCCGGTCAGCGGGTCGGTGGTCGCCTGCCGCTCCAGCATCGTGACGAGCGCGTCCTCGCGGCTGCGCAGCTTCGTCACCACAACCGTCAGCACGCAGTACGCGGTGACGAGGGCCGCGACGTCGGTGAGCCCGACCCCCACCGGCTGCAGCGTGAACGTCACCGCGGCGTCGGTCACGCTCGCCGCGGCGAGCAGCGCGTACGCCACATCCTTGCGCAGGAACGTCGCGGCGTAGATGAGCGGCCACAGATAGTACAGGTGTGCGCTGACACTCACGTCCTCGGTGGCGAGATTCAGACCACCGATGATCGCTACGCCGAGTATCGGCACAGCGACCCAGAACGGCTCCGGAACCCGCTGGGGAACCAGCCGGCAGCACGCCCCGGCGAAGATCATCGCGCCCGCTGTGACCACCGTCGCGACGACGCCCGCGGCGCTGCCGGCGAAGCCGGGGACCAGCAATGCGCAGGTCCCGACCACCGCGCCGCCGAGCATGAGGAAGTACGCGACGGCGCGCGTCGCGGCCGTCCTGTCCCGGGCGAGGATCATCGACCGGCGCGGTTCTCCCACCCCGGCAGATTCGGCATCCGGGCCCCGCATCTGAGCACAACGTGACGATCAGGGGGTGTGCCTACCCCCTGCGTCGGCTGCGGACCACCTACAATTCCCCAGCGGTTCGCTGATCGTTGGGTTGCGGACGCAAGGGGCGATCGACGATCGGGGGCGCATTGCCTGCTCGGGGAAACGGGTCACCTGCCGTCCCGCAGACCGGCGAACACGTCGTCGATCAGGGGACGGCCGGGTGCCCGGCCGTGCTGGACGAACCACTCGCGCCCCATCAGCAACCGGAACAGCGGCCGCGGCAGCTTCTGCAGGATCTCCAGCGTGCGCCGTCCGGTGTCGGCGCCGGCCTGACTGGCGTGCGCGGCCATCGCCGCGCGCTTGGCCGGGGCGTAGCGGCGCACGTCGACACGGTGCGTGATGCGCTCCGGGTCGGCGAAGGTGCCGGCGAAGCGCGCCGGGTGGAAGTCCGCCGGCACGCCCGGCAGCCAGTGCACGGCGCGCAGCACCCGCTGGAGCAGCCGCCGGTCGACCGTCGCCTCCAGCACCACCGGCGTCCCGGCGAGCTGCGCCGCGAGGGTCCCGACCCGGTGCACCTGCACGTGGTCGGGGTGGCCGTAGCCGCCGGCCGGGTCGTAGACGGTCAGCACGTCCGCGCGCTCCTCCGCCAGCAGCGCGGCCAGCCGCCCGGCCGCCTCCCGCGGGTCGGCGTCGGCGAACGCGCCGGCCGCCCCGGACGGCGCGTCGGCCATCCCGGAGTCCTCGTAGTCGAGGCACTCGACCCGGGCGCAGCCGAGCGCCTCCGCCGACGCGTGCAGCTCGGCCAGGCGGCGCCGCGCGAGGGGCCCCTCCGCGAGCACCGCCGAGGACGCCAGCCCGGCCCCTCCGGCGGTGGCGACGACGAGGACCACGCGGTGCCCCTCCGCGGCGGCCCGGGCGAGGGTCCCGGCGGTCAGCAGCGCCTCGTCGTCGGGATGCGCATGAAACGACACCATCGTGTACGGCACCGGCCAATGCTCCCATCTCTTCCGGGACGTCGGCCGTCACCACCTCGGAGCCGCAGTTCATGAGAATCGCGCACGTCACCGACTTCTACCTTCCCCGTCTCGGCGGCATCGAGATGCACGTGCACGACCTGGCCCTCCGTCAGCAGGCGGCCGGCCACGACGTCGAGATCGTCACCACCACGCCCGGCACCTCCGCCGACGACGGGGAGCTGCGGGTGCACCGGCTGTCGGAGCGGCTCTTCGTGCTGCCCGCCGAGGTGCGCCCCGGCGTGCTGCGGGCGGGCCGTTCGCTGCTGCTGTCCGGCCGGTACGACGTGCTGCACGTGCACGCCGGGCCGGCCTCGCCGCTCGCCTTCGCCGCCGCCGCGCTCGCCGAGCACGTCCCGACGGTCGTGACGATCCACTCACTGCTGTCACACCTGGAGTACGCGTTCCGGGCCCTCGACGGCGCCGCCGGCTGGTCGCGCTGGCCGGCCGTGTGGACGGCGGTCAGCGACGTCGCCGCGGAGCCCCTGCGGCGCCTGGTGTGGCCCGCGCAGGTGCACGTGCTGCCCAACGGCATCGACGCCGACCGGTGGCGGATCCAGCCGCACCCCACCGACCCGCGGGGCGTGCTGGTCGTCGCCGTGATGCGGCTGGCCGCCCGCAAGCGCCCGCTGCAGCTGCTGCGGATGCTGCGCCGGGCCCGGCTGGCGCTGCCCGAGACGACCGGCATGCGGGCGGTGATCGCCGGCGACGGCCCGCGCCGCCCGGCGATGGAGCGCTACCTGCGCCGCCACGGAATGGCCGGATGGGTGAGCCTGCCCGGTAGGCTGTCCCGGTCGCAGATCAGGTCGCTGTTCGCGCAGGCCGACCTGTTCGTCGCGCCGGCGATCCTGGAGTCCTTCGGGATCGCGGCGCTGGAGGCCCGGTGCGCCGGGCTTCCCGTGGTCGCGCGGGCCGAGGGCGGAATCGGCCATTTCATCACCGATGGCAGGGAGGGTGTCTTGGTCGACAGCGACGCCGCGATGGCCGACGCGATCGCCGCGCTCGCCACCGATCCGGAGCGGCGCGGCCGTATCGCCGCGCACAACCTGGCGACGTCGCCACCGGTCGCGTGGCCGGACGTCCTCGCCCGGACCACCAGCATGTACGACCTGGCCGCCGCGGCGCACCACGCTCCGATCGGCGCCCGCGCGTGACCCTGAACCCGGTTACCGAACGCCCCGCCACCGCTCCGGTCACCCGGCGCCGCCGCCCCAACATCCTGGGTGAGCTGCTGATCGTGGTGCTGCTGGTCAAGGTGTACGACCTGATCCGCTCCCTGGCCGCGGTCCGGGAGGCACCGGCGCACCGGCACGGCGCCGAAGTGCTCTCGATCGAGCGGCTCCTGCACCTGGACTGGGAGCTGGCCGCCAACCGGTGGCTGACCGACCACCCGCCGCTCGCCCTGGCCGCGGTGTACTGGTACCAGTTCGCCCACATCGGCGTGGCGCTCGCGGCGCTCATCTGGTGCTACATCGCCGGGCCGGAGCTGTACCGGCCGATGCGCAACGCCCTGGTCATCACCAACGTGACCGGGATGACCGTCTTCTACCTGCTGCCGGTCATGCCGCCGCGGCTGATGCCCGGCGGCGGCTACGTCGACACGATCCGCGAGGCCGGCTTCAGCCTCGACCACGGCGGCCAGGTGCCCGCCGACCAGTACGCGGCGATGCCGTCGCTGCACCTGGCGTGGGCGGTCTGGACCGCGAGCGTCGCGGCGGCGCTCCTGGCGGCCCGCGGGCTGCACAGGTGGCGGGCGTTGTGCTACCTGTACCCGACGACCACCGGCGTCGTCGTGGTCGTCACCGCCAACCACTGGGTCCTCGACGTCGTCGCCGGGGTCGCCGTCGGGCTGGCCGCGGTCGCGCTCGCCCCGGCGCTGCCGCCGCTGCCGGACCGGCTCACCACCTGGCCGTCGCGCGTCTGGCGGTCGTGGCGCGGCGGTTCGCCGTCCGGCACGCCGTCCTTGCGTAGCGGTTCGCCGTCCGGCACGCCGTCCTCGCGCGGCGGGTCGCCGTCCGGCACGCCGTCCTCGCGCGGCGGGTCGCCGTCCGGCACGCCGGAATCCGTGTCGTTGCGCGGCGGGTCGACGTCCGGTGCGCCGGACCGGGCGCCGTCGTGGCGTGGCGCGTCGCCGGACTCCGCGGCGCCGGAGCGGGCGCCGTGGCGGCACGAGCCGTCGGACGCGGCGCATGACCGGACGTCGCGGCGGGACGCGTCGTCAGACGCCGCGGCACCGGCGCGGACACCTTGGCGGCACGAACCGTCGGACTCCGCGGGGCATGACCGGACAACGCGGCGGCACGCGCCCTCAGACGCGGCGCATGACCGGGCAGCGGCGCGGTCGGGCCCGGTGTCAGATGATGCGGCGGCGCAGCAGGACCGCCAGGACGAAGGCGCTGGGCAGCAGCGGCACCCACACCGTGATCAGGCGATACCCCACCACCGCACCGAGCGCGACCGCGGAGGAGACGCCGATCGCGGTCAGGCCGGCCAGCATGGCGACGTCGAGCGCGCCGATGCCGCCGGGTGACGGCACGAACGCCGACAGCGTCGACACCACCAGGTAGAGCACGACGGCCGTGCCGACCGTCACCGCCACACCCAGGCTGCGCAGCACCGCGTACAGGATGATCGCGTGCAGCAGGGGCGTGGAGAACGACCCGAGCCAGAGGGCAGCGGCCCGGTAGGGGTCGCGCAGCACGTCCCAGAGGCGGCGCAGCTCCTCGCCGACCCTGCGCCCCGCCCCGACCGCCCGCTCCGCCATCCGGCGGCGCCACGCCGGGCGCACGGCGGCCGCGAGGCCCGCCGCGAGCGCCAGACCGCAGACGGCGAGCAGGATCCAGCCGGCCGGCCCGGCGGCCCGCGCCACGGAGTCGCGCCACGACCCGGGCACGTGGATGCCGCGGGCGAGCGACGGGCTGATCGCGACGGCCACCACGAGCAGCAGCGTGTGCGTGACCGCGCCGACGAGCGTGTTGAGCCCGACGGATCCGACCGCGGCGCCCGGGCCGAGACCGTGCTTGCGCAGGAACCGGATGTTGATGCCCATCCCGCCCGAACCGGCCGGCAGCACGTGATTGGCGAACGATGCCGCCACCTGTACCGCCAGCAGCCGGCCGACCGGCGGCCGCAGCGACATGGAGCCGATCTGCGTCACCGTGCCGGCCACCCAGATCGACGCGGTGCCGAGGGCGGCGACGACCAGCCAGGCGCTGTTGGCCCGGGCGAGCCCGGCGGCGCCCGCGCTGAGGGTCGACCAGTGCGTGACGCCGAGCACCACCACGGTGACCGCGACGGCGATCGCGAGCAGCATCCGGGGCAGCGAGGAGCCCAGCACGGTGCTCTTGCCGGTCTCCTCGGTGGCCTCGGCCGCCTCGGTCGCCACGGTGTCCGGTGCGGCGTCCTCGCAGGCTGCCTGGTTCACGCTCATTCCGCTCCTACCGCTCGTGCGACCGACGGAACATACCTGACGGGCCCCTGGGCGTGAATCGGCCCAATTCCTGCATTGCGCCTAATCCGGGCGCCAATTCTACAGATGGCCCGTTGCTGCCCACGGTCGCGAACTGACCCACACCGGCCTGGTGAACGCATGGCAACTCCCCCGCTACCCGCCGAAGACGGCCGCGAAGGCCGCGCGGACCGGGGAGCCGCTGACCCGGTCGTACACGGCGAAGACCACCTCGTCGAAGCGGTCGACCTCACCGAGCGCGGCGGCGAACGCCCCGGCCACGTCGGCCGGCTCGTTGCGGAACACCCCGCAGCCCCAGCCGCCGAGGATCAGCCTGCGGTGTCCGTGCGCGGCGGCGACCGCGAGGACGCGGCGGGCCCGGCGGTGCAGGATCGCCGGGACATCGCCGGCGTCGCCCGGCTGGTTGCGCAGGATCGCGCCCAGGTTCGGCGCGGCGGAGGTCAGGAACGCGGCGCGGTGCGGCACGTCGAGCAGCCGGCCCTTGTCGTCGCGGAACACCGGCACGCCCGGCGAGTGGATGACCCGGTCGCTGTAGCGCAGGTCCCGTTGCTCGCGGTGGAACGCGTAGAACTCGGGCGCCGCCCGCAGGCACGGGTACAGCGCCGAGGCCCGGGCCAGGCTCTCCTCCTGCGCGACCGCACCGCCGAGGAAGCCGCCGCCCGGGTTCTTCGCCGAGGCGAACACCAGGCACGCCACGTCGTCGCCCAGCCTTCTGGCGGCGGCCAGCGTCGACTCGCCCGTGACCGCGATGCTCGCCTTCGTGGGCCCGCCCTGCGGCGGCGGCAGGGTCTCGTCCGGCAGGTGCAGCGTCGTCCCGGCGACGGCCGCCCGCACCGCCGGGCCGATGTCCACGACGCCGCCGGCCTCGGTGCGGTACTCCCCCGCCTCGGCGATCGCGATGGTCTGCCGGGCGATCTCCCGCAGCCTCCCGCTCATGCCGCGGGCCTTCGACCATGTGTTGGCACCTGGTCACGGTACCGGCCCGCTTCAACCGGTTGGGCCGCTCCGGGGACGGGTACGTGACCGGTATGCCTCTCGACGCGCAACCGCCACGGCGGAGGGGGACCGTCGGGCACCCCTACAGCCCGCTGAACCTGCGCCTGGTGCTGGCCACGTTCGGCCTCGTCACCTCGATCGCCTTCGCGGTGCTGCTCTTCCGCGCCCACCTGCCACTGCCCGCGTGGGCGTTCGTGGTCCTCGCCGCCGTCGCCGCCGTCGACCTTGTCGTCGTGCAGCGTCGCCGGCGGGCCCGCGGCGGCCACCACTCGCTCTTCGAATAGCCCCGGTTAGATCCATCGACGCCGCGGGCATAGGTGAGCCATGCCATGGATCGTGTGGGTACTGGTGGGTGCCGTGTCGCTGCGCGCCGGGATCGGGCTCCTGGTGCTGTGGGACCGCCGAGCCGCGGCCGCGCGCCGCTCCCCCACCGCCGCCGGCTGACCTCGGGCGCGGCTCGCCCACCTTCGGGCGACAGGTGCTATCGACCGGCGGTTATGCCACGCTGACGGTTGGGTACCACCCACCACACGCCCGGCGACGCCGCACGGAGGGATGGCTCGATGTCCACACCCGTGAGGCGATCACACGCCCGGCGCCCCCTCGCCGAGCGCCGCATGGTGGCCGCGGTCCTCGCGGTCGCGCTGCTGGTCCTGTTGGTGCTGCTGCTGTCGTACTGCGTGGCGAACCGCACCAACCGCAACGGCGCCGCCCCGGGCACCACCCCGACCGCGTCCCACACCGCCTCCCCGCCCGCCCGAACCGGATCCCCGACCGGCACAAGCGGCGCAGGCAGCACCTCGACGGCTCCGGGCGGCAGCGCCAAGTCCCCCGGCGGCGCGACAGGCGGCGCGACCGGCAACGCAACAGGCGGCGCGACAGGCGGCGCGACCGGCAACGCAACAGGCGGCGCGACGGGTGGCTCGGCGGGTGCGGCGAGCGGCAGTTCGGCGGGCGTGACAGGCAACTCGACGGCCACCCCCACCGGTGCCAACTCGGCAGGCGCCCCCGCAACCCCCAGCGGCGCCCCCGGAACGGGCGGCGGCGGAGGCCTCGGCATGCGCAACCCCCTCCTCGCCGGCACAGGCATAGCCCTGCTCCTCATCGCCGCGGCCCTGACCGTCTTCCGCCTCCGCCCGGCTCCCGGCTGGCGCTGATGCACCCCGAACCACCCACCACCCCGACGGATGCCACCGCCCCACCCCGGATAAGTCCGGACGCAAGCGCCGGACTTATCCGACATTTCGGATTTGTCCGGAGGGGGAAGGCGGAGAAGACTCCCCCAGCGCGGAACGGAAGGGCGGAGAAGACTCCCGCCACGCAGAACGGGAAGGCGGAGAAGACTCCCGCCGCGCGGAACGGGAAGGCGGAGAAGACTCCCGCCGCGCGGAACGGGAAAGCGGAGAAGGCATCCGCCACGCAGAACGGAAGGGCGGAGAAGACTCCCGCCGCGCGGAACGGGAAAGCGGAGAAGGCATCCGCCGCGCAGAACGGGAAGGCGGACAAGGCATCCGCCACGCAGAACGGAAGGGCGGAGAAGACTCCCGCCGCGCAGAACGGGAAGGCGGAGAAGGTTCCCGCAGCGCGGAACGGAGAGGCGGACAAGGCATCCGCCGCGCGGAACGGGAAGGAGGAGAGCCCCGCCACCCAGGACAGCGCGAAGGACGGCACCGCAGCGGAGAGCATGGCGGGGCGGGTTGTCGGGCGGGGGCGGGAGCTGTGGGCGGCGATGGAGGACCGGCGGCGGAGGCGGGTCCTCGACGTCGTGACCGCTGTCTGTGCCGTGGCCGGGCTCGCGCTCGTGATCGTCGGGGCGGCGCCGGCCGAGGAGCCGCAGCGTCGCACCGAGCAGGCCGCCACGGCAGCCGATCAGGAAGTGCTCGGGCCGCCCGGGCCCCGTGGGTCCGTCCGAGCGACGGCCCCCGCGTCCGGCGCCACGACCGGTCCCGCATCCGGCTCCACCTCCGGCACCGCGTCTGGCTCCCCATCCAGCACCGACCCGGGGACAGGGGCGGAGGCAGGCGGGAGTGGTGCAAGTGGGGTGGGGATGGGGTTCTCGGTGCCCGTACACCTCGAGATCCCGGCGATCGGGGTCAGCACGGCGCTCATGGGGCTCGGGCTCAACCCTGACGGGACGATCGAGGTGCCGCCGCTGCGGGCCAAGGCGCCGGCGGGGTGGTATCGGCAGCTCGCCGCGCCCGGGGAGGTCGGGCCGGCGGTGGTCCTCGGGCACGTCGACACGAGGAGTGACGGGCCTGCGGTGTTCTACCGGCTGCGGGACCTGCGGCCGGGCGACGAGGTCAGCGTGCGCAGGGCCGACGGGCGCACGGCGGTGTTCGGGGTGGACCGGGTCGAGGAGTACGCGAAGGCGCAGTTCCCGTCGGACGAGGTCTACGGCGCGGTCGACCGGCCGGTGCTGCGGCTGATCACGTGCGGCGGGACGTTCGATCGGCTGCGGCGCTCGTACCGTGGCAACGTCGTCGTCTTTGCGACGCTGCGCCGGGCGGGGTGAGGGCGTGACCGTAGGGTCTGCAGGATGTTCGCGACGATGTTCGTGGCCGCGCTCGTCGCGGTGGTCTACTGCGTCCTGATCGCCCGGCACCTGATGGTGGCCAGGGCGGAGCGCGGTGAGCAACAGCACGACGTGGAGGCCGCGGCGGCGCGGGGACTGCTGGACGGCACGGTGACCAGGGCCGAGTACCGCGCGACGATGGAGTCCGTCGCGCGGCAGGCGGGGCACCTGATCCGGGTGCCGGAGTGAGTCAGATCCGCTTTGGGGCGGGCGGCAGCTGCATCGGCGGGCGTTGCATCGGCAGCGCCGGGCGGCCGTAGAGCTCGATCGCCTTCTTCGCGAGGGCCTTCGTCGCGCCCGCGTTGGCGAAGCTGCCGAGGATGATGGCGGCGCCGGGGACGATCTTCGCGAAGATGCGCTTCGCGGCCTTGACGCCGGCCATCTGGGCGAGCTTGAGTCCGAGGGTCAGCAGCATCTGGTTGATCGGCCGGCGCTTGTCCGGCAGCAGCGCCCCGATGCCCTCCCGGCCGCGCGCGACCTGCAGCGCGGTGCGGGCCGTCTGCGTGTACTTGTGCACCCCCTGCAGGACGAGCAGCTCGGTGGCCCGCTCGGGGTCGGCCGGGTCGTGCCCGTACGCGACGGCGATGAGCAGCACCATCTTCGCCTGCGTCCAGGCGAGCACGCCGACGTCGAGCACCGCCCCGGCCAGCCCCACGGCGCCGGAGACCGCCCCGGAGAGCCGGGCGTGGTTGGTGTACCGGTAGGCCACCATGCTCGCGATGGCCTCCGGCGGGGCGCCCGGGTTCTGGGCGCGCAGCTTCTGCAGTTCGAGGACCATCTTCGGCCCGATCCTGGTGACGGCCTCGAGCGCGAGGTGCTCCGGCGCGTACTCGGGGTCGGCCCGCATCTTCTGCCACAGCCCCGGCGGCGGCCCGTCGTCGACACCGTCGGGCGACGGCTGCGAAGGCTGCGGCGCGGGACCCTCGTCTCCGGGCACCCACGGCGGACCCGGGTCGACCATCGGCGCCCGCGGCGGCCCTCCGTCGTCATCGACCCCGGCCGCGCCACCAGCAGAAGCCGCGAACGGCGCGGAAGCCGCGGAAGGCGCGGCGTTGGACGCCCAGATCGGGGCAGGGGGAACGGCTTGCGAGGCGCCGTCGGCGTGGTCGGGGGTCTGCGGCGGCACGTCGGTCACACGAAGACTGTAGGAGATCCACGCAAACGGCGCGCGGACCGATATCCGACCGCACCCGCGCCGCTACCAGCGCCCGCGGGTCACTCCGCGAGCCGGGCCGCGTGCCGGTGCTGTTGTTCGGTGGCGAACGACATGAACTCGACCATGTGGCGCAGCGTCGCGTCGTCGTACCGGGTGAGGTGCTCCTGCCCCTCGGCGACGATCGGGCCGTAGATCTCCGCGACGACCCGGTGCGCGTGCGGCGTCGGGCGGACGGTGACCCGGCGGCGGTCGGCGGAGTCGCGTTCGCGGGTCACGTAGCCGGCGCGCCCGAGCCGGTCGATCGTTCCCACTCACCGTGCCGCTGCGGACACCCACCGACGACGTCAACGACGAGAAGTCCGTCAGCCGGATGACGCTGCGGCAGGTCCTCTACACGGGCATGACCGACGTCGTCCGCTTCGGCAGCGACTTCACCCACTATGAACAGACTGAAACCGAAATAACGGCATATTTCGCTGACGGCAGTTCGGTCACCGGCGACCTGCTCGTCGGCGCCGACGGGACCAACTCGCGGGTGCGCGCCCAGAAGCTGCCGCACGCCCGCGTCGATGACTCCGGCGTCGTGGCGATCGGCGGGAAGGTGCCGCTCACCGGCGAGACGCGGGCGCTGCTGCCCGAGGGCGTGTTCCCCGGCATCGGCCTGGTCCTCGCCCCGCGGGGCATGGCCTGCATCCTGCACGTCATGGAGTTCCCGTGGGGCCCCGGCGGCGGCTCGCCCGTGCCCGGCGACCCGACGGTCGACCACGTCAACTGGGGCGTCTCCGCGCACCGCGACCGCTTCCCCGCGGACGTCACCGGCTTCGACGGCCCGCGGCTGGTCGCCCAGACCCTCGCGATGACCCCGCGGTGGAGCCCGGCGCTGCGGCGGCTCTTCACGCTCACCGACCCCGCCACCTGCTTCCCGATCAACATCCGCACGTCGGTGCCGGTGCCGGCGTGGCCGACCGACCGCGTCATGCTGCTCGGCGACGCCATCCACACCATGACCCCCGGCCAGGGCGTCGGCGCCAACACCGCGCTGCGCGACGCCCACAACCTCGTGCGGGCACTGACCTCCGGAAGTCGTTCGCCGCAGGTGTACGAGCGGCAGATGCTCGACTACGGCTTCGCCGCCGTGGCCGCCTCGAAGGCCCGCACCGGCGGCGACCAGCTGGTCCACCGGCCGGTGATCGGGCGGCTGGCACTGGCCGGCCAGCGGGCGTTCCTGCGGACCACCGACCGGGTCCCGGCGCTGAAACGGAAGTTCGAGGCTTCGCTGTACACCACCCGCGGCGGCGACAGGGAGTAATTCCCGGCGCGTGCCGTCGGGGCGCCGGTAGGGTGCGGCGCGTGACAGACATTGTGCGGGGCAGCGTCGCACCCGGGTTCGAGGCGGTCCGGTCGGCGTTCGAGGACCTGTTCGGCTCGGGCGCGGAGACCGGCGCGTCGGTCGCGGCCCACGTGGGCGGCGCACTCGTCGTCGACCTGTGGGGCGGCTGGGCCGACGCGGCGAGGACCCACCCGTGGGAGCCCGGCACGCTGTCGACCGTGTTCTCCGCCGGCAAGCCGGTCGCGGCGATGGCCGTGCTGCGCAGAATCGCCGACGGCAGGATCGACCTGGACGCGCCGATCGCGACGTACTGGAAGGCGTTCCCCCACCCGTCCGCCACCGTCCGCCACGCCCTGTCCCACCAGGCGGGCCTGCCCGCGGCCCGCTCGGCCGCCACCGCCGCCGCTCCCCTACCGCCGGCCGGCGGCGACCCGCACCCCGGTTCCGTCGCCTTCCCACTTCCGGACATTTCCGAAATTCTCGATAGCTCCCGGTTCGCGGCGGCGATCGCGGCCACGCCGCTGGAGTGGGAGCCGGGGACGGCGTTCGGGGAGCACGCCCTCACGTACGGCACCATCCTCGGCGAGATCCTCCTCGGCGCCACCGGCGAGACGGTCGGCGAGGTCGTGCGCACGTTCGGCCTCGACGTCCACTTCGGGCTGTCCACCGCGGACGCCGCCCGCTGCGCCGAGGTCGAGCACGCCACCCCCGACTGGCCCGAGCGCCAGCTGTCCGGCCACGGCGAGCTGTGGTCCCGCGCCCTCGGCCCGGTCGAGCTGCTCGCCACCGACGTCGTCAACGGCCCGCTCTGGCGCACCGGCGAGCTGCCCGCCGTCAACTGCCACGCGACCGCCCGCGGCCTCGCCGCCTTCTACGAGGCCCTGCCCCGCCTGCTGCCCGCCCCGCTGCTCGCCGAGGCGCTCGGCCCCCAGGCGGTCGGCGTCGACCGGCTCCTGGAGGAGGACGCGACCTGGACCCTCGGCTGGCGCCGCGACGGCTCCTGGTTCGGCATGGGCGGCATCGGCGGCTCCTCCGCCGGGCACGACGAGTCGCTGGGCTACAGCCTCGCGTACGTCACCCGCCGCCTCGGCGACCACGGCCGCGGCGACACCATGTACGACACCCTCGAGGCCGTCCTCCGCGGGTAGCCCCGCGCGAAGGGGCGTCAGCGGCCGCCGGCGACGCGGATCGTGGTGCCGGTGGCGTACGACGCGGCGTCGCTGAGCAGCCAGGCGATCGCCTCGGCGATCTCGGCGGGCTCGCCGGGGCGGCCGAGCGGGAGGTTCGGGCCGGCCTTCTCGGCGCGGTCCGGGTCGCCCGCGACGGCGTGCATCTCGGTGCGGATGATGCCGGGGGCGACGCCGTTGACGCGGATGCCGGCGGGGCCGAGCTCCTTCGACAGGCCGACGGTCAGCGTGTCGAGGGCGGCCTTGGTGGCGGCGTAGTGGATGTACTCGCCGGGGCTGCCCAGCGTGGCGGCGCCCGAGGAGACGTTGACGATCGCGCCGCCGCGGGGCAGGACGCGGGCGGCCTCGCGGGCGCACAGGAAGGCGCCGACGAAGTTGACGTCGACGACGCGGCGCAGGTCGGCGGTGCGCAGGTCGGCGAACGGGCCCATCGGGGACGTGACGGCGGCGTTGTTCACCAGGCCGGTGACCGGGCCGAGCTCGGCGGCGGCGGTCGCGAAGAGCCGGGCCACGTCCTCCTCCACCGACGTGTCGACCTGCACGGCGACCGCGTGGCCGCCGGCGGCCGCCACGGCGGCGACGACCTCGGCGGCCGAGCCGGCGGACCGCTGGTAGCCGACGGCGATCCGGTGCCCGTCCGCGGCGAGCCGGACGGCGGTGGCGGCGCCGATGCCCCGGCTGCCGCCGGTGACGATGGTGATCTTCTCCATGCGCGGAGCCTCGCAGCCCGTGCCCGGCGTCGGCAAGGGCCGCCTAGGGCAGCGTGGCCCTGGTGTGGGGCAGCCGCCAGCCGGACAGGTCGGGGCCGAGGGGCACGACGCCCGACGGGTTGATGTCGCGGTGGACCTCGTAGTAGTGGCGCTTGATGTGCTCGAAGTCCACCGTGTCGCCGAAGCCCGGGGTCTGGAACAGGTCGCGCGCGTAATCCCACAGGACCGGCAGCTCGGTGAGCTTCTGCCGGTTGCACTTGAAGTGGCCGTGGTAGACCGCGTCGAACCTGACCAGCGTGGTGAACAGGCGGATGTCGGCCTCGGTGATCTGGCCGCCGACGAGGTACCGCCGGGTCGACAGCCGCTCCGACAGCCAGTCCAGCCGGGCGAACAGCCGCTCGTAGGCGGCCTCGTAGGCCTCCTGCGTGCCGGCGAACCCGGCCCGGTACACACCGTTGTTGACGTCCTTGAAGACCAGCGCGTTGACCTCGTCGATCTCCTCGCGCAGCGCCGGCGGGTACAGCTGCGGCGAACCGGGCCGGTGAAACTCCACCCACTCCGTGGAGAGGTCCAGGGTGATCTGCGCGTAGTCGTTGGTGACGACCTGGCCGGTGGTGACGTCGACGACGCACGGCACGGTGATGCCGCGCTCGTAGCCGGGGAAGCGGGCGAAGTACGCGTCCTGGATGCGCTCGATGCCGAGCACCGGGTCGCGCCCGCCCGGGTCGAGGTCGAAGGTCCAGCTGCGCGGATCGTGCGTCGGGCCGCAGACGCCCATCGAGAGGACGTCCTGCAGCCCGAGCAGCTCCCGCACGATGATCGCCCGGCTCGCCCACGGACAGGCCCGGCTTACCACCAGCCGGTAGCGGCCGGGCTCGACCGGGTAGCCGTCCCGTCCGTCGGCGGTGATGCGGGTGGTGATGTAGTTCTGGTCCCGCTGGAACTCGCCCGTCGACCGGTATGCACCCATGCGTCCTATGCTGCCACCCGCGCGTACCGCTCGCCCGGCTCCGCGGTCAGCGACCGCTTCGCACCGCGGGACGTGTCGTCGGCGAGGACCTCGTCGCGGTCCTGCTCGATCGCGTCGAAGACCTGGACGGCCACCGCGTCCGGGCTGATCTTCGGGGCGTCGACCGAGGCGGCCATGTCGGTGTCGACGTAGCCGACGTGCAGCCCCGTGACGCCGATGCCGCGCGGCGCGAGCTCCAGGCGCAGCGCGTCGCTGGCGGACCACAGGGCGGCCTTGGTCGCGCTGTACGACCCGCCGAGCGCCACCCACGACAGCGCCGAGTGCACGTTGACGATCCGGCCGCCGCCGTTGGCGAGCAGCTGCGGCACGAACGCACGGGTGACGTTGAGCGGCCCGTAGAAGTTCGTCTCGAACTCGCGCCGGATGTCCGCCAGGTCGCCGGTGACGTAGCTGGCCCCGACGTAGATGCCGGCGTTGTTGACCAGGACGGTGACGTCGCCGGCGCGCTCGGCCGCCCGCCGCACCGACTCCGGGTCGGTCACGTCGAGCGCGACGGCCTCGACCCCCGGCGCGGTCACCGTGCGCGGGTCGCGGGCCGCTGCGTACACCTTCCGGACGCCCCGCGCCTGCGCCTGCGCCACGAGGGCCTTGCCGATGCCCCGGTTGCCGCCCGTCACCAGCACCACTGCCTGCTTGAGATCCATGTCCGCGCTCCCCTCCGACCGGGCGGAAACCGATCGGTTTCCGCTCTCGCCGGCAACCATAAACCGATCGGTTTACGATTGGGGTGTGACCTCTCCGACACGGGACCGCCTCTTGCGCGCCGCCGCCGACCTGTTCTACGCGGAAGGTGTCGGCGCGGTCGGCGTCGAGCGCCTGTGCCAGACCGCGGGCGTGTCGAAGCGGTCGATGTACCAGCTGTTCGCCACCAAGGACGACCTGGTCGCCGAGGCCCTGCGGGTGCACGGACCCGCCACCGTCGCGCGCTACTTCGCCCCTGAGGACACGGCCCCGTCGCCGCGCGAACGGATCCTGCACGTGTTCACGACGCTGGAGGAGCAGGCGGGCTCACCAGGCTTCCACGGGTGCCCGTTCGCCAACACGACGATCGAGCTGCACGACGCGTCGCACCAGGCCAGCCGCGTCGCGCTGGCGTTCAAGGAGCAGCTGGAGGGGTACTTCCAGCGCCAGGCCGCCCTGCTCGGCGCCCCGGACCCGGGGCAGCTCGGCACGCAGCTGCTGATGCTCTTCGACGGCGCCTCCGTCCGCGCCGTCATGCGCGGCGCGGCGATCGGTGACGTCGCCAGCCGCACCGCGGCGATGCTGCTGGACATGACCTCCGGGGTAATCGACCCGGCTACCTCCGGCGGGCGAGGATCGGGGGCATGACGGCATACGCGCTCGCGCACCTGCACACCCCGACGATCAACGAGGACGTCCTGGTCTACCTGGAGCGCATCCAGGCGACCCTGGACCCGTTCGGCGGCACGTTCATCGCCCACGGCCCCGACGTGGAGGTCCGCGAGGGCGACTGGCCCGGCACGGTCGTGGTCATCGCCTTCCCGACGCTTTCCGCCGCCCGCTCCTGGTACGACTCCCCCGCCTACCAGGAGATCCTGCCGCTGCGCACGGACCACATCGCCGGCTCCGCGATCCTCTTCGACGGGGTCCGCCCGGGTCACGACCCCGCGAAGATGGCCGCCGCGATCCGGGCCACCTGACAAAAGGCGTATACAGTTTGGCGCGTGTCCATGGACCGGATCGACACCAGCGTCGCCCACCCCGCGCGGCGGTACAACTACTGGCTCGGCGGCAAGGACAACTTCGCCGCCGACCGCGCCTCCGCCGACGCGATCGCCGCGGCCTGGCCGAGCGCGCCGATCGCGGCCCGGGAGAACCGGCGCTTCCTCGGCCGCGCGGTGCGGTTCCTGGCCGGCGAGGCGGGCATCCGCCAGTTCCTGGACATCGGCACCGGCCTGCCGACCGCCGGCAACACGCACGAGGTCGCCCAGGCGATCGACCCGTCGGCCCGGGTGGTCTACGTCGACAACGACCCCATGGTCATGGTCCACGCCAGGGCGCTGCTGACCAGCGCCCCCGAGGGCAGGACCGCCTACCTGGAGGCGGACCTGCGCGACCCGGGCCGCATCCTCGCCCACCCCGACCTGCGGGCGACACTGGACTTCACCCGGCCGATCGGCCTGATGCTCGTCGCGGTCCTGCACTTCATCCACGGCGAGGGCGCCGGCGCGCCGATCGTGCGGGAGCTGCTCGCCGCCCTGCCCGAGGGCAGCTACCTCGTCGCCAGCAACGCGACGAAGGACTTCCTCCCGCCGCAGATCTCGCAGGTGTACGACCGGATGCTCGCCGCCGGGCAGACCGACATCTGGCCCCGGACCGAGGCCGAGTTCGGCGCCCTGTTCGACGGGCTGACGCTGGTCGACCCGGGCGTCGTCGCGGTGCACGAGTGGCGCCCCGACACCCCGCCGGACCCGGCGCTGACGCCCGCGGACGTGTCCGTCTACGGGGCCGTCGGCAGGCTGTAGCCCTCCTTCTCGATCCCGTCGAGCAAGCGGTCCGGCACCGGGCGAACCGGCCGGTGGTGACGCGCCGGCACCGCGGTCAGCGTTCGCGCAGGGTGTCCAGGTCGGCATCGTGGTCAGCGTTCGTGCAGGGTGTCCACGTCGGCGCCGTGGTCAGCGCTCGTGCAGGGTGTCCACGTCGGCGCCGTGGTCGAGCAGGAACCGCACGGCCCGGTCGAGGTCGGCCTGCCGGAGCACCAGCGCCCCGACCCGCGTCTTACGGGCCGACTGCGCCCCGCGGTCGTACACGTCGACGCCGCGCGCCCGCACCTCCAGCCGCCACCGCCCGTCGTCGGTGACCAGCACCCGCATCCCCCGCACCGCATGATTCTGGTGCGGGGGTACCCCACTTACCGCCCAAATCGCAAAAATCGGACCTGCCCGGCATGGGGCGCGTCACCACTGGGCGTAGGGGACGTTCCAGTCGCCGAGGCCGTCGGTGAGCTGCAGGTTCTTGGGGGTGTTGCGGACCTCGACGACGTCGCCGACGTCGAAGGTGTCGTAGAACCACTTGGCGTGGTCGGGGGCCACGTTGATGCAGCCGTGGGAGGTGTTCTCCTTGCCGTGCTTGGGGATGTTCCAATCGGCGAGGTGGACGTACTCCCCCGAGAGCGAGATGCGGCACGCCAGCCGGATCTTCTCCTCGTAGTAGTTCGGGTCGTTCTTGTTGGTGACGCCGTAGCTGGCGGAGCTCATGGTGACCAGGGGTTCCTTGGTCATGAGGACGTGGACGCCGCTGGCGGTCAGGTAGTCGATCTTCTCGCCCTTGGAGCCGATGGTGCCCTTGCCGCCCTTGCCCATGCTGCAGGGGATCCGGCGGACCATCTGGCCGTCGATGTAGCACTCCATCTGCTTGGTGTTGGAGTCGGCGATGGCGATGCGCGACTTGCCGATGGAGAAGTTGGCGGAGGCGTTGGTGCCGCCGTAGACGCCGTTGCCGATGTCGACGCCGAGGAGGTTGGCGCTGACCTTCACGGTGGTGCCGGGGGCCCAGTACTTCTCGGGGCGCCAGTGGGCGCTCTGCGCGCTCACCCAGTGCCACTTGCCCTCGACCTCGGGCGAGGTCGTCACCTTCATGGCCTGCTCGACGGCGTCCTTGTTGGTGACGGCCTTGTTGAAGAAGACGATGACGGGCTGGCCGACGCCATACGTGTTGCCGTTCTTCAGCGCGAGCATCGGGTTGGCCTGGAACGTGATGGACACCGTGCTCGCGGGCTTCAGCGTGGTGAAGGTCGCGGTCTGGTTGACGGCGGCGCCGGCCGCGTCGACACCGGTGACCGTGACCGTGTAGGTCTGCCCGTAGGCGAGGGCGCCCGTCGACTGCCAGCCGTGCTTGTCCTCGGCGAGCGTGCCGGCCAGGTTCTTGCCGCCCGCGGCGACCGTGACGGTGTCGAGCGTGCCGTTCTCGATCGCGACGGTGACCGGGCTCGACGGCGCGACGTCCTTGCTGTCGGCGGCGGGCGTGATGGTGACCTTGGCCGGCTGGGCGCCGCCACCGCCCCCGCCACCCGCGCCGCCGGTCGAGCCGGCGCCGGCGCCGGTCTTCTTCGGCGTGTCGGAGCACCCCGCCAGCACCGCGGCGGTCGCGACTCCCGCACCCGTGACCAGCACCCTACGACGACTCAGCATGTCTCGTCCCTCCCCGCCCGCGAACGCTACCCACACGAAGACGTCTCGCAAAACCCTTCGCGTTGCACCCGGCAGTGAGGAAGTCGGCTATTCCACGGTCAGCTCGACCTGGTCCGGGTAGAAGGCGACCCGCTTCGCGATCGGCTCGACGGCCGGATAGGGCGTCTCGTAGGTCCAGATGACGTTGGTCAGCTCACGGTCGGGGGTGACGACGCTGTAGTACGACGCGTCACCCTTGTACGGGCAGTGGGTCTGGTGCTCGGTGCGCCGCAGCAGCGACTGGTCCACGTCGCCCAGCGGCAGGTAGTACACCGGCGGGTAGGTCGACTCCTGCAGGGTGAGCGCGTCGGTGGTGTCGGCGACGGTGACGCCGTCGACGCGGACCGTCACGCGCCGGCCGGTCGGCGTGACGGTGATCGGGTGACTCGCATCGGGGATCTTCATGGTCCCGACCCTAGCTCGCGGTCAGGCGGCCCGGCCCATCGCGCCGCCGTCAGCCCGGCCTGGCCCGTCGCGCCGCCGTCGGCCCGGCACGGCCCGTCGCGCCGCCGTCAGGCGGCACGGCCCGTCGCGAGCAGCCGGTCGACGCACCGCTCGGCGAGGCCCGGGTCGGTGAGCGTCCAGGGCAGGAAGATCACGCGGTAGATGATCGGGGCGACGACCAGGTCGACGATGTCGTCGGCGGCGAACGGCGCGCCGGACCGCGAGGCGAGGACGACGGCCTCGGCCCGGCGGTTGCGCAGGCAGTCGGACTCGGTCTCGCCGGCGGAGGCGGCTCCGCCCCGCAGCAGGGCGGCGTTGACGGGCTTGGCGTAGTGCTCGACGATCTCGCCGGCCCAGGCGACAAGGTCGGCCCGCAGCTCGCCGGTGTCGGGCAGCGGGCGGGCGGGGTCGAGCCGGTAGGTGGCGATGTCGTTGAGCATCGTCGGCAGGTCGCCCCACCGCCGGTAGATCGAGGTCGGGTTGACGCCGGCCCGCTCGGCGACCATCGGGATGGTGACCCGCTCGGCGCCGCGCTCCCGCACGAGGTCCTCGACCGCGGTCCTGATCTGCGCGAGCACCGCGGCGCTGCGACCGCCGGTGCGCTTCTCGGGCATGTGACGCTCCTAACGCAACGATAATTGCTTTAAGCGGCGCCGGAGCGCGTAGCTTCAGCCTAACGCAGAGATTTTTGCTTTAGGGGGTACGCCATGACCACCACCGCTCTGGCCAGACCGTTCACGCTGCCCGCCGGGGTCGCGTTCGCCGGCACGGGTCTCGCGTTCGCGTCGCTCTACCTGGCGGCCGGCGCGCCGACGCCGCTGCTCGTGCTGTTCGAGCGGGAGTGGGGCTTCGCGCCGTGGGTGCTCACCGTCGCGTTCGCCGCCTACGCGCTGGGGCTGCTCGCGGCGCTGCTCGTCGCCGGCTCGCTGTCCGACCATGTCGGCCGCCGCCCCGTGCTGGTCGGCGCGCTCAGCGTCGAGGTCGTCGCGATGCTCATGTTCGTGTTCGCGCCGGGCATCGGCTGGGTCATCGCCGCCCGCGTCGTGCAGGGCGTCGCGACCGGCGCGGCCAGCAGCGCGTTCACCGCCGCGCTCGTCGAGCTGGCGCCGCCGCACCGCAAGCGCCTCGGCACGGTCGTCGCCGGCGCGGCACCCGCCGGCGGGCTCGGCCTCGGGGCGCTGCTGACCGGCACGGCCGTGCAGTTCACCGGCTCGGCGAACCTCATCGTCTTCGGCACGCTCGCCGTCATCATGGTGCTCGGCACGCTCACCGCCGCGCTGTCCGGCGAGACCGTGACCCGCCGCGCCGGCGCGCTCGGCTCGCTCAGGCCGCGGGTGACGGTGCCCCGGGCGGCCCGCCGCGAGTTCGGCGCCGCGATCCCCGTGCACCTGGCCAGCTGGATGTTCGCCGGGCTGTTCATGGGCCTCGCCCCGACGATCGTCCGCGACATCTTCCACCTCGACAGCGGCCTGCTCAACGGCGCGACCGCGTTCCTGCCGCCCGCGGCCGCCGCGGTCGCCGGCTACGCCCTCGGCCGGCAGCACCCGCGCCGCACGATCGTGCTCGGCGGCACCGCCGTCCTGCTCGGCGCCGCGGTCGTGCTCACCGGCATCGTCGCCGTCGCGCTGCCGCTCGTCTGGATCGGCGGGATCGTCGGGGGTGCCGGGTTCGGCGCCACGTTCTCCGGGGCGCTGCGGGCCGTCGGGCCGCTCGCCGAGACGCACCAGCGGGCCGGGCTGTTCGCGGCCGTGTTCATCGTCGCCTACCTGTCCTTCGGCGTGCCGGCGATCGTCGCCGGGCAGCTCGTCGCCCCGCTCGGACTGCTCACCACGGTCCTGCTGTACGGCGCCGCGATCCTCGCCGCCGCGGCGGCCGGCCTGTTCACCCAGTGGCGGCTCACCCGCCCCGCATGACCCTGCGGGTGGCCCGTCCCGCCGGGGCCCGGCGCGGAACCTCTTCGGAGCGGGCCGCCGGTGCGAAACCTCTTCGGGAGCGGGCCGGCGGTGCGGAACCTCTTCAGCGCGGGCCGGCGGCGCGGAACCTCTTCGGAGCGGGCCGGCGGTGCGGAATCTCTTCAGCGCGGACCGGCGGTGCCGATGTGGACACGACCAGCCCGGCGAGCAGAGGAGACACGGCATGGAGGTCGGTTCCATCGCATCGTCCATCACCTGGAGCGTCCCGGCCGCCGGTCGCGGGGTCGATCCCGCCACCGCCCAGGCACAGGTCAACGCGCAGGCCGACACGCTCAGCGCGCTCATGGGCACCAAGCACAACACCGCGGTCGCGGCCGGCCTCTCCGACGGCAAGGGCGTCGACATCTACCTGTAGGGACTAGATTCGGTCGGATGAAGCGGCAGGAGATCAGCGACGCCGTCGTCGACGTCGGATGGCGGTACATCCTCAGCACGATCATGACCATGGTGCCCGTCGGATCGGTCGGCCAGGCCGCCGAGGTCGCGGCCAGGTGCACCGCCGCGGCCGGCGACGACGCCGACCGGCACCTGTGGCTCGACCTGCGGGCCGACCACGTCCTGCTCACCCTCCAGAGCCTCGGCGAGGCCGCCGTGACGCCCCGTGACATCGAGCTGGCCCGGGCGCTCACCGGGTCGCTGCGGGAGATCGGCCTGAGCACCGTGCCCGCGACCGGCCGGGCCGCGCAGCTCATCGAGGTCGCCGTCGACGCGATGGACATCCAGGCGGTCCGCCCGTTCTGGAAGGCCGTGCTCGGCTACGAGGACGAGGCCGGCGGCGAGGGCGACACCGGCGCGCCCGTCGTCGACCCGCACCGCCTCGGCCCCGCCGTCTGGTTCCAGCAGATGGACCAGCCGCGCGTCGAGCGCAACCGGATCCACCTCGACATCAGCGTCCCGCACGACGCGGCGGCGGACCGCATCGCCGCCGCCCTCGCCGCCGGCGGTGTCCTCGTGTCCGAGGCGGCGGCCCCCGCGTACTGGATCCTCGCCGACGTCGAGGGCAACGAGGTCTGCGTCACCACCTGGCAGGGCCGCGACTGATGCGCGAGGATCGCGAGGACGCCATCGCCGGGCTGCGCCGGGGCGGCCGGGAACGGGCCGCCCTGCGCCCGGCCGGGCCGCCGATGCCGGTGGAGGACGGCACCGTCGACGGGGTCGGGATCCGCCGGTATGAGCAGCGCGGCCCCGACACGGTCGTCTTCGCCCACGGCGGCGGCTTCGTCCTCGGCGACCTCGAGACCCACGACGCCTTCGCGCGGCGGATCGCCGAGGCCACCGGACGGACGGTCGTCGCCGTGGACTACCGGCGGGCCCCGGAGCACCCGTTTCCGGCCGCGTTCGACGACGTGCTCACGGTGCTGGACGCCGTGCTCAAGACCCGGCCGGACGGCAGGGTGGCGCTCGCCGGGGACTCCGCCGGCGGGTTCCTCGCGATCCTGGCGGCCCTGGCCAGGCGAGGACGGGTCGACGGGCAGCTGCTCGTGTGCCCGGTCGCGGAGGTCGCGCTCCCCGCCACCAGCCGCAGCGTGGCCGAGAAGGGCGCCGGCTTCGGCCTCGACGTCGCGCAGCTGCGGGAGTGGATCGGCTGGTGGGCGCCCGGGGCGGCCCCGGACCCGCGCTCCGAGGACCTCACCGGCCTGCCCCCGGCGCTCGTCGTCACCTGCGAGCACGACCCGCTCCGCGACGGCGGCGACCAGTACGCGCACCGCCTCCGGCAGGCCGGGGTGCCGGTCGTGCACCGGACGGAGCCCGGACTCGAGCACAACTTCGCCCAGTCGGTGCACCAGTCCGCCGCCTGCGCCGAGGCCGACGCCCGCTGGCTGCGCGACGCGGCCGGGATCCTGCGATGAGCCGGACCGACCGGCACGAGCGGGTGTCCTCGCGGCTGGCGCTGCTCAGCGACGCCGCGGTCGCGGCGATGCTGGACGACGCGCGGCCGGACGCCGTCGGCATCGGCGGGCAGACGGCGACGCTCGACGTCGGCGGGGTGCCGGTGTTCGTCAAGCAGGTGCCGGTCACCGAGCTGGACCTGGCGCACCCGCACTCCACCGCAAACCTGTTCGGGCTGCCGATGTACTGCCAGTACGGGGTCGGCTCGACCGGCTTCGGCGTGTGGCGGGAGCTGGCCGCGCACCGCGTCACGACCGGGTGGGTGCTCGCCGGGCGGCACCCGGCGTTCCCGCTGCTGCACCACTGGCGGGTCCTGCCGGCGGGCGTCGCGTGGGAGCGCGTCGACATCGAGGAGCGGGTCGCCTACTGGGGTGACACGCCGTCCGTGCGGCTCCGGCTGACGCAGCTCCAGGACGCGCCGGCGCGGCTGGTGCTCTTCCTCGAGCACCTCCCCCGGACCGTGCACGAGCACCTCAAGGAGCGGCCGGAGACGGCGCCCGACGTCGACGTCCAGCTGCGGGACGCGATCGCGTTCATGAACGGCGCCGGGCTGTGGCACTTCGACGGGCACTTCGACAACATCCTGACCGACGGCCGGCAGGTGTACCTCGCGGACTACGGCCTGGCCCTGCACGAGGGCTTCGACCTGACCGGCCCGGAGCGTGCCTGGCTGCGCGAGCACGCCGACTACGACCTGCGGTACACCACCGGGCACCTGGCCACCTGGCTGGCGGAGGAGTTCCGTGGCGACGCGGACCGCGCCGCCGTGCTCCGCGGCGAGGCGCCGTTCCTGGGCCCGCCCGCCGCCGCTGCGGTGATGCGCCGGTACGCGGACCGGGCCCTCGTCACGACCGCGTTCTTCCAGGAGCTGGTCACCGGGGCGAAGACGGCGCCGTACCCCGTGATGGCGTGAACCCGA
Organism: Dactylosporangium sp. NPDC050588; assembly: GCF_040654975.1. Classification (NCBI taxonomy): domain Bacteria; kingdom Bacillati; phylum Actinomycetota; class Actinomycetes; order Micromonosporales; family Micromonosporaceae; genus Dactylosporangium; species Dactylosporangium sp. NPDC050588. Next base: position 184,962 of record NZ_JBFAJA010000005.1, read on the forward strand.
GCAGCCGCGACGCGACGCCGGTGTCGATCGGGACCCGCCGGCCCGGGATCGGTGACCGGACCGGCACGCCCGGGTGGTAGGTGGCGATCAGCTCCTCGGTCGGCGTGTCGCAGAACGTCTCCGGCGCGGCGACGAAGCACCGGTGGAACCCGGTCAGCGGCACGGTCGCGGCCAGCCACGCGGCCTCGGCGGCGTCGTCGACGTGCAGGTACGCCCACGAGTTCCGGGCGCCCTTCGCCGGGTCGGCGCGCAGGTCGGCGGCCGTCTTCGCGAGCCGGTCCGTGTCGCCGGTGAACGGGAACCGCAGCGCGACCACGTCCATGCCGTCGCGGCGGTGGAACATCTCGCCGGTCAGCTCGTCGACGAGCTTCGACAGCGCGTACGGGTCCTCGATCTGCGGCGGGGCCGCCTCGTCGAGCGGGTAGTACGGCGGGTGCAGGTCGTGCGGCGAGAACGGCATCCCGAGCAGCGCGTAGCTGCTGGCCAGGACGGCCCGGCAGACCCCGCGGCGGGCGGCCTCGTCGAGCACCACGAACGTGGCCCGGGTGTTGCCACCGAACACCTCCAGGCCGGTGCCGAGGGTCGGCGCGGGGATCGCGGCCAGGTGGATGACGGCGTCGACCGGCGCGTCGAAGGCCGCCGCGACGACGTCCGGGTCCCCGGCCGATCCGATGACCACGTCGACGTGGCCACCGGCCCCGTCGCGCGCCTCTGGGTCGCCGGCCGTCCCGGCGGCCTTCGACGGGCCGCCGCCGTCGACCCCGGTATGTGCGTCAGGGGCATTGGCGGTACCGACGCCGGAAACGACATCAGGAAAGGCGACGGGCTCCAGGGACAGGGCGACGACGTCGGCACCGGCGGCGCGCAGGCGGGCGACCGTGGCCCGGCCGATGTTGCCCCCGGCACCCGTGACGACGATCCTCACGGCGCCTCCAGCGAGCCGTCCGGACGCCGGACGACGGCGGCCCACCGGTCGAAGAGGAACTTCGTCGGCGGGTACTTCGCCGCCTCGGCCTCGTCGACGTCCACGCCCCAGCCGGGCCGGTCCGACGGGTACATGTAGCCCTTGGTCACGTCGGGGCAGCCGGGGAACACGTCGTGGGTGGCCTCGTTGTACTCGTGCGACTCCTGGAACCCGAACGCGTGGCTGGAGATGTCGACCGCGAGGTTCGCCGCGACGCCGACCGGCGACACGTCCGCCGGGGAGTGGAACGCGGTCCGCACCCCGCACAGCTCGGCGAGCGCCGCCAGCTTCCGCGTCGGGGTGAGCCCGCCGACCGCGGACGTGTGCAGGCGGATGAGGTCGACGCCGCCGTCGCGGATCAGCCGGGCCGCGTCGGCGACCGCGCTCACCTGCTCCCCGACCGCGAGGGGCACCGGCGACGCGGCGCGGATCTCCGGCAGCCGGTCGTAGAGCTCCGACGGGATCGGGTCCTCCAGGAACGACAGCCCGTAGGGCTCCAGGGCCCGTGCCAGGACGACCGCCTGCTTCGGGGAGAGCCGGCTGTGGACGTCGTGCATGAGGTTGACGCCCGTGCCGAGCCGCTCGCGGGCCGCCTCGAACAGTGACGGGGTGCCCCGCAGATAGCGCTCCGGGTCCCAGCCGTCCGGGTTCGGCGAGTCCGGGTAGTGCCCGCCCGTCCCCGCGTGGCCGTAGCTGCCGAGGCCGGGCTCCGCCCGTTGGAGGCGGATGCAGCGGTACCCGAGGGCGATGAGCCGCTCCGCCTCGTCGAGCACCTCGCCGGTGTCGGCGCCGGACGCGTGCGTGTAGACCTCGACGCCGCCGCGGACCCGCCCGCCGAGCAGCTCGTGCACCGGCAGCCCGGCCCGCTTCCCGGCGATGTCCCACAGCGCCTGGTCCAGGCCCGACAGGGCGTTGTTGAGGACCGGCCCGTTGCGCCAGTACGACGAGAGGTGCACCGTGCGGGTGATGTCCTCGATGTCGGCCGGGTGCCGCCCCACGGCGAGGGGGCCGACATACTCGCTGACCGCCGCCGCCACCGCCGCGTAGCGCTGGGTGAACGTCGCGCAGCCCAGCCCGTACAGCTCCGGCTCGGTCGTCTCGACCTTGACGACCACCAGCGGCAGGCCCTCCGGCGCCGTAACGATCGGCCGGACCCTGGTGATCCGCAGGGCGTCGCGGGCCGGCCACGGCGGCACGGACTCGGGCAGGCCGCCGTCCGGACCGAGCAACCGGTTCGGGTCGTGTTCCACGGCTTCCCCCTTCGGCGGTGGTAGCTCATGATCCGTCGATCATGGGTGCGCTAACGTTACGCCGTGCACTTGCCCTCTTCCGACGCCGACACCCGGCCGATCTGGGTCCTCGAGGTCGGGGGCAGCCACGTCACCGCCGCCGGCGTGCTGCTGGACGACCGGCAGGTGATCCAGCGGCAGCGCCACCCGCTCGACCCCACCCTGTCCGCCGACGGCATCGTCGACGCCCTCGCCGGCGCCGCGAAGCTCCTCGACCCGCAGGGCGGCGACCGCTGGGCGATCGCGATGCCGGGCCCGTTCGACTACCGCACCGGCGTGTCCCTGCACGAGGGCGTCGGCAAGTTCGACAGCCTGCACGGCCTGGACCTGCGCGCCGCGCTCGCGCTCGCCATCCCGACCACGCCCGACGCGTTCACCTTCGTCAACGACGCCGACGCCTTCCTGCTCGGCGAGTGGGTCGACGGCGCCGCCAAGGGCGCGTCCCGCTGCGTCGCCATCACCCTCGGCACCGGGATCGGCTCCGCGTGGCTCGCCGACGGCAGCGTCGTCACCACCGGCCCGACCGTCCCGCCCGACGGCGAGGTGCACTTCTGCACCATCGACGGGGTCGAGCTGGAGGACGTCGTCTCCGACCGTGCGCTCATCCGCGCGTACCGCGAAGCCACCGGCGTGGACGTGGACGGCATGCGGGGCCTGGCCGCCCGCGCCCGCGAGCTGGACGCCGCCGCCCAGACCGTGATCGACACCGCGTTCGGCGCCCTCGGCCTGCTGCTGACGGAGTGGCTCACCCGCTTCGACGCCGAGGTGGTCGTCTTCGGCGGCTCGATGACCGGCGCCTGGGACCTGATCGAGCCGGCGCTCGCCCTCAACCTCCCGGCCCGCCCGGTGTCGGACACGGAGCACGCCGCCCTGATCGGCGCCGCCTGGGCCGCCGCCCACCCGGACGCCGCCGCCTACTGATAGGGCCGCTCGGGCGGCAGCAGGGCCGCGGCCTCCTCCAGCGCGCGGGCCTTGACCAGGGCGTGGATCTCGTGCACCAGGGGCGTGACGTCGCGGATCTCGACGGTCCACTCGTCCACGTACCGGTGGACGGCGACCCCGCTCAGGCCGAGCTGCAGCGAACGGTGCTCCAAAGGGCGCAGGTGCAGGTCGCGCTCCGGGTCCCACTGGACCCGGACTGGGCTCGTGCGCAGCGCCCGCGACCAGGCCTCGCGGCTCTCGTGGATGCCCGGCACGTAGTGGCTCAGGCACGCCTCCGCCACGGCCGCGTCGAACCCTTCGCGGCGCAACCGGACCGCCAGCACGCGCTCCTGGCCTTCCTTGGTGGCCCAGCCGCTGCGGTACATCATCCACAGGAACGACGGCTTGACCCAGGTCATCCTGTCGCGCTTGAACGGCGGCACGAACCGCTGCGCGTCCAGGGCCGGCAGCGCGATCGCGGGACTGTACGCCTGATAGACGGTGATCGTGTCAGCGTCGAAGACGGCGCGGACGGCATGACGGTCGGGCACCTGGAGACCATAGAAGGTTAGGGTGCGGTGTGTCATTCGCATTGAACGACCTGCCCTCCACCGCCGCCGACGTCGCCGCCCACCTGGACGCGGCCGGCTTCACGGAGTCGCCGCAGCTGCGGCAGACCCTGGCCCTCGCCGAGGAGGTCGGCGAGTTCGTCGGCGCGGTCCGCCGGCACGCGGGAATGGCCCGCCGCTCAGGCCCCTTCAGCGACGTCGAGGAGGAGCTCGCCGACGTCGTGCTGACCGCCTTCGTCACCGCCCACACCATGGGCATCGACCTCCGCCAGGCCCTCGAGAAGAAGCTGGCCGTCATCTACTCCCGAGGTTGGAAAGACCCCACCCCCGCCTAGCTCACCCTCCCGATAGATCGCGCGATGTCTATCCGAGCGCCCCAGCCGCACCGCGCAAGCATCCACCACCAGCTCACAACAGCCCCAGGCCCACCAAACCCTTCGAGCCCACGGCCGGAACATCCCCGCTACCCAAAGCATCCGCCTTTCCGTGATCCGGAAGACTTTGTGCTGTCATAGCGACACAAACTCTTCCGGATCATGAGGACCAGGCCCGCCAACACGATCCCGAACGGTTTCGGTGGCCGGTCGCGACCAGAACGATTCGGGATCACGAGAAGGCCCGACGCCAGCCCACACGACAAGCCACCCCGACCCCTTTCCGTGATCCGGAAGACTTTGTGCTGCTATAGCGACATAAAGTCTTCCGGATCATGAGGAACCCCCAGCCCGGCCACCGCGGAGGGTGGGCACGGGGTGGGCGCGGATGCGCGATCCGGCC